>DATKEJ010000393.1:0-8355 GCA_035512315.1 Rhodothermales bacterium
TTTGAGGTATACGGCGTCGAGCAGAAGCGCATGCCGAGAAGCCAAGCGGGCGCGTCAAGCATCCTTCAAGAACCGGCGATACATGTGGCCTCCAGTGGAATGATGATGGAGAACACACTTTCGAATCGACTTGCGCAGCGCCTTCTCGGAGACGAGAAGAGCGGCATCTTTTTCGTCGGATTCGTGAAGGAGGATGCGCCCGGCCATCGACTTCTGCAGGCGGCGGACAACGGCTCAAAAGTGTCGCTCGGTTATCTTCACGAGCCGCAGAAGGTGAGATGTGAGGTTGAGAAGTTCAGGCTGACTGGACACAGCAATCGCCGCGACCTGATTTCTCTGGTGCAGCGTCTGAATCCCGAGATTACTGTACTGGTTCACGGCGACCCCGAAGCGCGAGCCTGGATGGCCGACAACATTCGTTTTTTCCATCCCGCAACGGAGGTTGTGCTTTCGGAGCAGGGCAGGCCGCTCACCCTCTGAAAACGCGATCGATCACGTAAATGGCAACGCCGGAGAAACTCGAGTCCTTCCTCGCTGAGCTTCGGAATCGGGTCGGAGGCGATGTGCTGACCGACCGATTGTCTCGATTCCTCTACAGCACTGATGCCAGCATGTACCAGATGGAGCCTCTCGGCGTTCTGGTACCACGCTCCCTCGACGACGTACATACTGCCGTCGAGCTCGCGAGCCGCTGGGAGATACCCATCCTGGCACGTGGAGGAGGCTCCTCTCTGGCGGGACAGACGGTCGCTGAAGCGGTGGTCATCGACTTCTCGAAGCATGTCGACGCAATCCTCGAATTCGACCCGGAGCGACGCAGAGTCACGGTCGAGCCGGGTCTGGTGCTCGACGTGCTCAACGATTACCTGGCCCCGCACGGCATAATGGTGGGCCCTGACCCGGCGAGCAGCAACCGTGCCACGATCGGGGGCATGGTCGCGAACAACGCAACGGGGACACACTCGATTCTGTACGGGTCGGTGGTCGACCACGTGGTCGAAACAGAAGTGATTCTCGCAGACGGTTCGTCGATCGCACTGACGGATCTCGACGACGCTGGATGGACCGAGCGTGCGAGTCGATCAACCGCTGAAGGGCGGCTGTATCGGGCGATCCAGAGTATCCTGGAGGAGGACCGATCCGCTATCGAGAGTGACACGCCTCGACACTGGAGGCGTGCCGGCGGATATCGCCTGGAACGACTGACCGGCGGGCGTCCACGGAATCTCTCGGCGCTCATGTGCGGCAGTGAGGGGACGCTGGCCGTCCTCAAGAAGATCACGCTGTCACTCGTCGATAGACCAAAACAGACGGGTCTGGGAATCGTCCATTTCAATACCCGGATCGAAGCACTCGAGGCCGTTCCCGAAATCCTGACGACCAATCCCAGCGCCATCGAGTTGCTGGATCGCCACGGTCTGGATCAGTGTCGCGCCGTCGCCGGTTATGCGCCCATGCTCACGTTCGTAGAGGGCAACCCGGATGCGCTGCTCATAACCGAGTATTACGGAGAGAGCGAATCGGAAGTCGCTGAGCGCGTTCATGCCCTGAGGACAACGCTTCACGCGAAGAGGATCGGCAACGGGGTCGTCGACGCGCTTTCGCGGGGACAGATCACGAACGTCTGGACAGTCAGGAAGGCCGGGCTGGGTCTGATCCTTGGCGTCAAGGGCGATTTCAAGCCGGTCGCGTTCATGGAGGACGCTGCCGTCCCAACCGAGCACCTCGCTGAATACATCCGGGGGATGGAATCGGTGTTTGCCGAAACGAAGACCCGGGCGACCATGTACGCCCACGCGTCCGCCGGCTGCCTCCACGTCCGACCTTTCATCAATACAAAAGACGCGCGGGAAGTAGAGAAGATGGCGGAGATCGCGAAAGCTTCCGCCTCCCTCGTATCGTCGTTTGGGGGCGCGCTGGCCTCGGAGCACGGGGACGGACTCGCACGCAGCTGGCTGGCTGAGTCATTCTATGGGAAGACGCTATACGAGTCTTACCGGAAAACGAAACGTGCCTTCGATCCGCGCGGCATCTTGAACCCGGGGAAGGTGAGCGATGCGCCTCCGATGACGGAAAATCTTCGGATCGGACCCGAGTTTCGAACGGTGCATCTCGATGAGCGGCTCGACTTCACGGAGGACCACGGATATGCCGGATCGGTCGAACTGTGCACGGGCGTCGGATCGTGTAGAAAGCTGATTGGCGGCACGATGTGTCCGAGTTTCATGGTAACGCGCGACGAACGCCATTCGACGCGAGGCCGTGCCAATGCGCTAAGGGCCGCCCTCAGCGGCGAGCTGGGAGACAAGGGGTTTGCCGACCCGGAGCTCTACGACGCCATGTCGCTGTGCATCTCCTGCAAGGCGTGCAAATCGGAATGTCCGTCTGCAGTCGACATGGCGAAGCTGAAGTTGGAGTACATGGGTCACTACTGGAGTCTCCGTCGACCTCCATTCCGAGATCGGTTCTTCGCCAACATGGGTAAAACAACCAGGCGGATCGACAAGTTGCCTGCTGCACTCGTGAACTGGGCATTTAACTCATCCGTCGGACGCAGGTCGATGGGGGCATTTCTCGGACTCGCGCGCGAGCGGATGCTCCCTGCACTTGCGGCGCAGTCGCTGTTGAAATGGAACGAAACCCGCGAGGCCGGCAACGGAGCGAAGGAGGTCGTGCTCTTTGCCGACACGTTCAACTGCTATTATGAGCCCGAGGTTGGAAGGGCGGCCGTTGAGTTGCTGGAGCGGCTGGGCTACAACGTGATCATCCCGCACCACGGCTGCTGCGGCCGAACGTACATGTCAAAGGGCTTCGTCGATGATGCGAGAAGGAATGCCCGGCGGGTGGTCGATTCGCTCCACGAGTATGCGAGTCGCGGCATTGCCGTGGTCGGCCTTGAGCCCAGCTGCATATTGTCTCTGCGGGATGAGTATCACTCCCTTCTTCCCGGAGACCCGCAGGTGAAAACGCTGTCGGACGTCGCCTGTACCCTCGAAGAATTCATTGCGGACGAGGCGGCGCGAGGGGCAGTCGGCGCAAACTGGAGACACGACGTTCGCAAACTGGTCATTCACGGTCACTGCCATCAGAAGTCGCTCGTGGGCATGGGGCCGGCCGTTGCTGCGCTCTCCCTTCCAGGCCATTCGGTCACAGTTGTCGATTCAGGCTGCTGCGGAATGGCCGGATCATTTGGCTACGAGAGGGAGCACTATGAGTGGTCGATTAAGATGGCCGAGCGCGTGCTTGCACCGGCCGTCCGCGATGCCCCCGAAGAGACCGTGATTGTGGCGTCCGGCACGTCGTGCCGGGCGCAGATCGAGCACTGCACCGGACGCCAAGCTCTTCACCCCGCACAGGTTCTGTTGAACTCCCTCAATTAAGCTTCGGCACCGTCTTGCGTGCAACGCGTACCAGAGGAGTGCCCGGCACTTATAGGTGCCAGGCACTCCCTCTGCGGCCGGAGCAGACCAAACCGGGGGCGAGAGCTTGGATTTACTGGGATAGACCGTATTTTAGCGCGCCCTTCCGAAGCGCTTCCAATGGAGTAATGAAGCGAATCCTGATAACAGGCGCCCGCGGTCAGATCGGAAGCGATCTGGTCCTTGCGCTACGACAGACTGAAGCAGACCGTTACGTCGTGAGCACGGATCTCCGTGGCTCTACAGATGCCGATCAGAATAGCGAGAACCTGCCTTTCGAGCATCTCGACGTCACGGATCGCAACGCCCTTCTTGAGGCGACCAAGCGTCACAGAATCGACGTGATCTACCACCTGGCAAGCCTCCTTTCCGCCAAGGGAGAGCGCGAGCCTGATCTCGCCTGGAAAGTCAACGTCGAGGGTCTGCGCAACGTGCTCGAACTGGCGCGGGAAAACGACCTGCAGGTTTTCTGGCCAAGCTCAATCGCCGTTTTCGGGCCCGGACTACCCGACGGCCGAGCCGAGCAACAAAGCGCGCTCGTTCCGCGGACGATGTATGGCGTGACCAAAGTCGCGGGCGAGCTCCTCTGCAACTACTATCATCTCCGCTTCGGCGTGGACGTCCGCAGCTTGCGATATCCCGGGCTTATCAGCTACTCTACCCCGCCAGGCGGTGGAACGACCGACTACGCCGTGGAGATATTTCACGCCGCTGCCCAAGGACGACCCTACACGAGCTTTCTGCCGGCAGATCAGCGGCTTCCGATGATGCACATGGAGGATGCCATCCGGGCATCCATCGAACTCATGCTTGCGGATCAGAGCGATCTCACCGTCCGCACCGGCTACAACCTTTCTGCGGTGAGCTTCTCGCCCTCCGAGGTCGCCGAAGAAATTCGACGCCACATTCCGAGTTTCACGTGCTCGTATGAGCCTGACTTCCGGCAGCGCATCGCCGAAACGTGGCCTGAGTCAATCGACGATCGCGTCGCGCGTCGTGACTGGGGCTGGAGCCACCGCTATGATCTTCCCGGTATCGTTACCTCAATGCTCGATCACCTCATCCCGAGCAGAGTCACCGCGTCAACCTATTGAACTGCTATTTGAGATGTTCACGAACCTGGAACAGGATTTTGCGGCCGTCCTCGACGACATCAAGGAATCAGGCCTGCACAAGAACGAGTGGATCATCACGTCCCAGCAGAGCGCCGAGATTCGTGTGGAAGGAGGAAAGCAGGTCATTAACTTCTGCGCAAATAATTATTTAGGCCTCGCGAATCATCCGAGGCTTCTTGCTGCTGCGAAAGAGGGGATCGATCGGTACGGCTTCGGGATGGCCTCGGTCCGGTTCATATGCGGGACGCAAGACGTTCACAAAGAGCTCGAGGCCAAGATTTCCGCCTTCTTCGGTACCGAGGACACGATTCTCTACTCGTCGTGCTTCGACGCAAATGCTGGCCTCTTCGAAACCATCCTGAATGAAGAATCGGCGATCATCAGCGACCAGTTGAACCACGCAAGCATCATCGACGGGGTCCGCCTGTGCAAGGCCGAGCGTCACCGATACGCGCACTCCGACATGGAGGAACTCGAGAACGTGCTCCGCGCCACCCAGGCTGCGAATCGTCGATTGATCGCCACGGACGGCGTTTTCAGCATGGACGGCGACGTGGCAAAGTTATCGGAGATCTGCACGCTCGCTGAGCGCTTCGACGCAATGGTCATGGTGGATGACTGCCACGGCACGGGGTTCTTCGGCCCGACCGGCCGCGGCTCGGTCGAATATTGCAGTGCGCTTGGCCGCGTCGACATTATCACAAGTACCCTCGGAAAGGCGCTTGGCGGCGCCTCCGGAGGGTTTACGACAGGCAGGAAGCCGATAATCGATCTGCTAAGGCAACGGTCGCGCCCTTACCTGTTCTCGAATACGCTCGCACCTGTCATTGCGCATACCAGCATCACCGTCCTTGACATGCTGAATGAAAGCACTGCGCTCCGCGACAAACTGGCCGAGAACACGGCCTACTTCCGCGAGCGTATGACGGCGGCCGGATTCGAGATACGGCCGGGCGTGCATCCGATCGTTCCCATCATGTTGTACGACGCCCGTCTCGCGTCAGACATGGCGCGCGATATGCTCGATCAGGGGATTTATGTGATCGGATTCAGCTATCCGGTCGTTCCGAAGGGGGAGGCAAGAATTCGGGTTCAGGTGTCTGCCGCCCACAAACGGGCGCACCTCGATCGATGCATTGACGCCTTCACGATCGTCGCCCGCAAACACGGCGTGATAACTTGACGGACGGTTCGTGCGAAAATTCGAACCACTCTCATGAGAGTACGATCGAATCGGCAGCCGCATCTTCAGCACTTACAAGATCGCAAATAAACCGATGTCAAAAAGTAAGTCCCTTATTGGCCTGCTGCGGGGAATGGAGACCACATTCACCGACACGCTTGTCACCTACATCAACGAGACCTACGCCGATAAGAACGTCGAGGCCGAGTTCGCCAGGATCGATGCCGTCCGTATGGACGAAGCGCCGCGCTACCGAGTCATCCTTGATCGGATCTCGCACGAAGTCTCGTTCTATCGTTCGTTCCTGAAGTGGTGCTCCCTCCACGGCACCTATGTCGTCAACAATCCTTTCTGGTGGAGTTCCGACGACAAGTTCATCGACAACGTCATCGCCGAGCGTGCCGGAGTCGCCGTCCCGAAGACCGTCATCCTGCCCCACAAGAATCGCCCTCCTAGAACCGAGGCCACGTCCTTTCGCAACCTGATCTTTCCGATAGGCTGGGATGCCGTTTTCGAGTACGTGGGTTTCCCCGCGTTCCTGAAGCCGTTCGACGGCGGCGGTTGGAGGGGCGTAACGCGCGTGACGGATCCGGAGTCGTTCTTCATCGCCTACGACCACTCCGGAGACGACTGCATGATGCTCCAGGAGGGAATCGAGTTCACGCACTACTTCCGTTGCTACTGTGTCGGCCAGAAAGACGTGCGCATCATGAAGTACAATCCGGGATCACTCCCTCACCTGCGTTACCACGACGTACCGGAAGAGAACGTACCGCAGGCCCTGCTTCAAAAAATGGAGCGCGACGTGGTGGCCCTTTGCTCCGCGCTCGGGTACGATCTGAATACGGTCGAGTTCGCGGTAAGAGACGGCATTCCGTACGCGATTGATTTCATGAACCCGGCCCCCGACGCAGACTATCACTCCGTCGGTCACGAAAACTTCGACTGGGTGGTGCGTCACGTCGCGGAACTTCTCGTCTCGAAAGCGCTCGGCCCGAAGAAGCGTCAGCCGATCGCCCCCAAACTGTAGCCGCCGAGCCAGCCCCACCACACTACGTCCGATGTTTACCAACAACGTCGAGCCGGCAATCGCCGACTACAATAGGCTGATCTCCAATGATCTGGAGCGGGCGGAGGAACAGCTCGGGCTGCTCCAGCGGCTGCAGGTGGATCGAAACGTCACGTTCGGCGGCCGACCCCTTTCAGGAAGCCTCCGACCCGCTTTCCTGACGGAAACTGCCTACCAGCATGTGCAGGACACCGTGTACCTGCTCCGCCAAGCCATTCTGAATATCGCCGCGAAGCACTTCAATCGAGCTGACGTTCTGGATGAACTGGGACTCGAGGAGTGGGAGCTGGCTCTGGCTGCCATTCCGACCAATGTGATTCGCCTCTCAGCGTCCGCCCGAATGGACGCCTTCATGACGTCGAATTCCTTCAAATTCGTCGAGTTGAACGCAGAATCACCGGCCGGTCTGGCATATGTCCACCATCTCGCGAGAATATATCGTGAACTGCCTGTATTTCAAGAATTTACAAAGCATCATCCGGTTCGGTTCGTCTCGCCGCTCGAGCATCTCGTCCACGGTCTTCTGCGGATCTACCACGAGGAATTCGGAGGCGAGGAAGCGATGCCTGCCGTTGCGATCGTCGACCACCTCGACGTGCCGACGTATAACGAGTTTCTCCTCGTACGCGATTACCTCGAAAAGCACGGCATGGCCTGCGAGGTCTCAGACCCGCGACAGCTCGAGTGCAGGGACGGCTGGATCTACTGCAACGGCCGAAAGATCGATTTGCTTTACCGGCGCCTGTTGATGAACGAGTTCCAGGACATCAGGGACGAGTGCGGCGCGTTCCTCGAGGGCTATATCGCACAAAAGACGTGCTATCTGAACAGCTTCCGAACGAAGCTGGTCCACAAGAAGGCCCTTTTCTCGCTCCTGACCGACGCACGGTATACCGATCACCTGACAATGCAGCAGATTCAGGCCATCCGCGATCACATTCCGTGGACGAGACGCCTGCGGGAACAGAAGACCAGTTTCTACGGCCTGCGCATCGACCTGTCTGACTTCGTCTCGAAGAACCGTGAGCTGTTCGTGATCAAGCCAAACGACGAGTATGGCGGAAAGGACGTAACGATCGGGCTCAGCGCCTCGGATGCTGATTGGCACGCTGCGGTCGAACGAGGGATTGCAGGCGGGTACGTCGTACAGGAGGTCGTCGACATTCACAAGGAGCCGTTCCTGATGAAAGGCACAGACGGATGGGCGGCGGTTCCGACCATCGTGGATCTGGATCCGTACCTCAACGGGCCGATGATGGGAGGCTGCCTCACGCGGGTCTCGACCGGCAGTCTGGCAAACGTCACGGCGGGAGGGGGTTCCTTGCCGTTGTTCATCCTGCGGTACGACTGATGCCCAAAGCGCGATCCGTACGCGTAGCCGTACTCGACATGAACAAGGGGACGAAGAACCTCGGCATCCCGAGCATCCTCGCGATACTCGACGAGGCATCTACCGAACGTCACATGCCGCGATTCGACTACCGGGTGTTCGACGTGCGGGTCAAGGGCGAGATTCCAGACCTTGGATTCGACATCTTCATCTCTTCGGGCGGACCGGGGAGCCCGTTC
>DATKEJ010000394.1:0-12607 GCA_035512315.1 Rhodothermales bacterium
TCCGAAGAGTTCTTTTCGGAGTTCCTGACCGGGATCGATCGGTTTGCGCAGCAGAATGGTTACTACTTGCTCATATCGGCGTCACACCGAAACAAGGCGGAGTTCGAGCGAGCCCTATTGAGCATGTACGGCCGGGTGGACGGTCTGCTCGTCATGGCGCCGTATGAGGGAGGGTATGACCCGTCTTACCCGCCCCTGCAGCAAATGCAGGTCGTTTACGTGAATACGGACGAGCATCCGGGCCGGGACGTCGTCCGGATAGACAACTTCGCGGGCTTTTTCGCAGTCACGCATCACCTGATTGCCGGCGGCCACCGAGACATCGCCATGATTCTTGGTCCCGACGGATCGTTCGACGCGCGCGAAAGGCAGCGCGGATTCGAGACGGCAATGACCGGCGCAGGGCTTACGGTACGGGAAGATCTTCTTGTCGCCGGTGACTTCACGCTCGAAAGTGGTTATGCGGCTGTCGATCGCATCATGCGCGTTCGTCCCCTTCCGACGGCTATTGCGGCAGCGAACGATTTGAGCGCGCTGGGCGCCCTTAGCGCCCTGCATGACCGAGGGTTGCAGGTGCCCGAGAGCATCGCGTTGACGGGTTTCGACGACGTGCCGAGTGCGCGTTTCGCAAATCCGCCGCTGACGACTGTTCACGTACCGATTCGAGAGCTGGGCGTACGGGCAATCTCGCGGCTGATCCAGCGCGTCAAAGACGGCGGTGGACAGAGGGAAACGCTGGAGAACCTTCCGGTCGAGCTCATCGTACGGGCGTCCAGTTCACAATCAGCTGTCAAAACCAACGGACGCGACTAAATGACTCCAATGCGCCGCCTCCTCTTCGTAGGCCTCATCGCACTTGGTGACGCCGCGGTACCGGCCCGGGTGTCAGCTCAGGAGGTCGAGGATCGAGACCCTCGAATCGATGCCCTGCTCGCGGAGATGACGATCCAGGAAAAGGTCGGCCAGATGACGCAGCTGGCGCTCGACGCAGTGTCGAGTCGCGCCGAGTCAGACTCGACGTCTCACGCGCTCGATCTCAGGAAGCTTCGGGAGGCTGTGGTGCGACGCAATGTCGGTTCGATCATCAATGTCTACCTGGCCGCATTCACCCGAGAGCGTTGGGCGGAGGTCATCAAATCGATCCAGGATCTGGCCGTCAGCGGGTCGCGTCTGAAAATTCCGGTGCTTTACGGCATCGACGCCGTCCACGGTCACAACTACATGCGCGGCGCGACGCTCTTTCCGCAGAACATTGCGATGGCGGCGACCTGGAATCGCGAGCTCGTCCACAGGGCCAACGAGATCACCGCGATCGAGATGCGGGCGTCCGGGATTCCATGGAACTTCTCTCCTGTGCTCGACATCGGGCGGCAGCCGCTGTGGTCTCGCTTTTTCGAGACGTTTGGGGAGGATGTGTTCCTCGTATCCGAAATGGGTCTGGCTGCTGTAGACGGCCTGCAGGGGACTGACGTCGGCCAACCCCACCGGGTGGCGGCATGCGGGAAGCACTTTCTCGGTTATAGCCTGCCGCTCTCGGGGAAGGACCGAACGCCGGCGTGGATTCCCGACCGGATACTGAGAGAGTATGTGCTGCCGCCGTTCGCACGGGCCGTCGACGCGGGGCTGCAGACGATAATGGTCAATTCCTCGGAGATAAACGGCGAGCCCGTGCATGCGAGCCGCGCCATCCTCACCGACCTGCTGCGCGATGAGATGGGATTCAAGGGCGTCGTCGTTTCCGACTGGGAAGACATAAACCGCCTTCACACCGTCCACCGCGTCGCCGAAACGCAGCGGGATGCCGTTCGTTTGGCGATCGAAGCGGGCATCGACATGAGCATGGTGCCGTACGACTATTCGTTCACCGATCATTTGATCGCACTCGTGAGGGACGGCGTGATTCCGGAAAGCCGGCTCGACGAATCCGTCCGTCGCATTCTGAAACTGAAGATCGATCTCGGGCTCTTCGAAAATCCGTACGCTCAGGAGTCGCCGGCCGGACTTGTGGGCACCGAGGATTTTGCGGACGTGAGTCGCACCGCGGCCGAGGAGGCGATAACCCTGCTGCGAAACGAGGATGCCGTACTGCCGCTCTCGCCGGCGGCGAAGGTCCTCGTGACCGGCCCGGGCGCCGCGTCGCTTCCCGCGCTGCACGGTTCGTGGACTTATACCTGGCAGGGTACAAATGAGGCCGTGTATCCCGACACTCCCACCATTCTGGATGCCATTGTGGACCGTCGCGGGTTGCAGCTGACCTCCTTTGTGCCCGGAACGTCGTGGGAGGAAGAGGTCAACATCGCAGCGGCGGTCGAACAGGCCTTCCGCTCCGATGTCGTCGTCATTGCACTCGGTGAATCACCGTCGACCGAGAAACCAGGGGATATCGACGAGCTGGATCTCCCTGAGATTCAGCGACGACTCGTCGGGGCCATTTCGTCGACGGGCAAGCCGATCGTTCTCATCCTCACCCAGAACCGCCCGCGCATCGTCCGTGAGATCGTGCCGCTGTCCGATGCCGTAATCCTGGCATACCAGCCCGGCCCTTACGGCCCGGATGCCATCGCGGGAGTGCTTACCGGTGAAGTGAATCCTTCAGGTCGCCTTCCGTTCACTTACCCGAGCTACTCGGGGTCGATCGTGCCTTACGACCACAAGAACGCCGAGCGCGACGATCGAAATTTCGGCCGGAACGGATTCAACCCGCAGTGGGAGTTCGGGGAGGGGTTGAGCTACACCACGTTCGCTTACGACAAGCTGCGGCTGGCGTCAGACACGTTGACGATCGACGACGCACTCGAGTTGACTCTCGAGGTTGCGAATCGTGGAAGTCTGCCTGGGAAGGAAGTAGTCCAGGTTTACGTTCGTGACGAGTACGCGTCCATAACCCCATCCACTCGGCGGCTCAAGGCGTTCGAAAAGGTGTACATCGAGTCGGCGGCGAGTACCGAAATCAGCTTCTCGATTTCGGTCTCCGAGCTTGGATTCGTAAACGCCGACGACCGGTACGTGGTAGAGCCTGGTGCGTTCACCGTGATGGTGGGGGGGTTGGAGGCCGAATTCATCGTGCGTTAAATAACAACGGCTCATGTGACAAGTACATGTGCTCCTTTTGGCGCCGACCACCACCCGCGGCTGGAATTTGACAAAGCGGTGAGGTCATGTTGGCAGACCGCATACTGAACTGGTGAGGACTGAATTTGGATACCGAGAACGATCCGGAATTGTTCTTTGATGCGGAGCTTTTCGACGAGACGCTCGAGCGCAACGTTGAAGAGGAGATTTCGATGATTCTGACCGACATGAATCTCGCGGAGAAGGTCGGACAGATGACACAGGTGGCGTTGAGTGCGATTTCCGTTCCCGGGAGGGAGGAGATTGATCCGGAGCGGTTGAGGGAGACGCTGGTCGAGCATCACGTCGGCTCCATTTTCAACGTCTGGTCGACCGCCCTGGCGCCGGAGGAGTGGCACGAGGTCATCGCCACGATACAGGAGGTGGCCCTGCTCGAGACACGTCTCGGGATTCCCGTCATTTACGGAATCGACTCCGTTCATGGCGCGGGCTACGTGTATGGCGCGACCTTATTTCCGCACAACCTGGGCGTGGCCGCATCGTGGGACCCGTTGCTCGCGGAAGAGATCGCGACTCTAAACGCGCGCGAAACAGCGGCTTGCGGAATTCGATGGGTCTTCGCTCCGGTGCTCGATCTAGGCCGGCAGCCGCTCTGGTCGAGATTCGTGGAGACGTTCGGCGAAGACGTCCATCTTGCAACAGTAATGGCGCGGGCCGCCGCGAACGGGTATGCCAGGCTGAGTGACGTCACCGCAGCCTGCGGAAAGCACTTTCTAGGGTATGGCGCTCCGCGGACTGGGCACGACCGAACCGCCGCGGCAATCCCGGAGAACGAGCTGAGAGACCTCTTCGTGCCGCCGTTCGAGGCAGCGATCTCGACCGATATTCCCTCAATCATGGTCAACTCAGGCGTTCTCAACGGCGAGGCCGTTCACGCCAGCCGCAGGCTTCTCACGGGACTGCTCCGCGATGAGCTCGGATTTAGCGGCGTTATCGTCTCCGATTGGGAAGACGTAATTAAGCTCCACACAGTGCATCGGGTAGCCGAGTCCGAAAAGGAAGCTGTGCGGATCGCAGTCGAAGCAGGCATCGACGTCAGCATGACGCCTCACACGCTCTCGTTTGCCAAGCACTTGTGCAAGCTGGTCGAGGAGGGGAAAATCACGGAAGAGCGGATCGATGACTCGGTTCGAAGAATCCTCCGGCTGAAGCATCGGCTGGGACTATTTGACCACCCGTTTCCCGATCCGGAAGAGATTGCGCAGATCGGCACGAAGGCTGCGATCCATCTCAGTTATACCACGGCGGTATCGTCCGTTACCCTACTGAAGAACGACGGGGAGCTCCTGCCGTTGCGCGACGGCGTTAACCTGCTGGTTGCAGGACCGGCCGCCGACTCTGTCGCGGCTCTCCACGGTCCCTGGAGTTATACCTGGCAGGGAGCCGACGAGGATGCCTATCCAGAGGATGCCCGCACACTGGCTGACGACTTGGCCGCCGGGTTCGGGTCGGAGCACGTGACTCACTGCAAAGGAATCGACTGGGACGCCGACGTTGATTCGGACGAGGCTGTCGAAGCTGCGCGGGATGCCGACGTCGTGGTTCTTTGCCTGGGCGAGGCGCCCTCCGTCGAGAAACCCGGCGACATCGATGACCTGTCGATGGGTGAGATTCAGATCGAGTTTGCGCGGCGAATTGCCGAGACGGGGACGCCGATTGTGCTGGTACTCCTTCAGGACAGGCCGCGGATAGTCAACGAAATCGAGGGCCTCTGCGACGCGATAGTTCTGGCGTATCGACCGGGTGCCGAGGGAGGACGCGCCATTGCGGCAGTGCTGGCCGGAGCGGAGAATCCCTCGGCCAAGCTTCCCTTTACCTATCCGAACCACCCGAATGGGCTCGTAGCGTACGACCATTTGCAGAGCGAGACACTGGGACGCGGATTTGGGATCCTTGCCGAGCCCGATCGCCATGTGTTCGAGTCGCAGTATCCTTTTGGATTCGGGCTGTCGTACACCTCGTTTTCCTACTCGAATCTCAAGGTCCGGCCGGCTGTGGTGGCTGGCGGGGGGGAGGTCGCCGTAACGGTCGACGTTTCGAATACCGGCTCGCGGCCCGGCCGAGAGGTGGTGCAGCTCTACCTGTCGGACGAGTTTGCCTCAGTCCCGCCGCCCGTACGACGACTCAAGGGCTTTCAGTCCGTGCATCTCGGTCCCGGAGAACGAAGGACCGTTTCGTTCAATCTGCCGGCCGACAGCCTCGCCTTTGCGGGTCCGGATGGATCACGCAGACTGGAGGCGGGGAGATTCAAGGTGGAGATTGGCGGGTTGACGGCGGGATTCGAGTTAAGCTGATCGCCAATTCTGTGGTTGCCGCAGCGCCGCCTGAGTAACCTCCCCCGGCTTCCGCTCCGACCAGTTTCTTTGGGCTGCGTTGACTTCCACAAGACGTCGCTTCAGCCGCCCCCTCGGGAGGGGGACCATGCCATTTACGTCTGCAAAGCCTCTAACCTGCCCCAGATCACAGCCGGCACCGAATTTCCGGGCGAGCCCTCCGTTCTATACGCTTCGAGCGCCTCGGAAATCGAGATATTCTCGTGTCCGTTTGACGCCGCTGCCCGATAAGCCGATCGGAAGGCGGCGCCCTCCGTGACTCCTTTCATGGCCACATGGGTCGCCGTGATTTCAGGATCCATTGCCTCTTCCATTCGCTTTCGGTTGAAGGTCAGTCCGGGAAGAAGGGCATTCATCGCGGAGAGGCAGTCCCCGCCCACGGTCACGGAGCGCATGACGGCCTCTTTCGTTAGCTGCATGTCGCGGTGGTATCCTGAAGTCAGGCCCGCCGGGAGCGTCAGCAGCAGCTGTGTTTCGGCGGCAACTCGGTGGTGCGAGGCGCGGACCAGCTCGAGGACGTCAGGATTCTGCTTCTGGGGCATGAGGCTGCTTCCGGTCGTCAAGGCGACCGGGATCGACACGAAACCGAACTCCGACGAGCTGAACAGAATGAGGTCGGAAGCCAATCTGCTGAGGGTAAGCGTCAGCTGTGCGATCGCGTGCGCGACTTCGAGCTCATACTTTCCTCTCGAAAGCT
The DNA here is from genome assembly GCA_035512315.1 of Rhodothermales bacterium. Taxonomy (GTDB): domain Bacteria; phylum Bacteroidota; class Rhodothermia; order Rhodothermales; family DATKEJ01; genus DATKEJ01. The sequence goes on from DATKEJ010000394.1 coordinate 6,163, forward strand.
GCACCGACGTGACGTGGGTCTGGATGCCGTCGAAACCGAGCGAGGCCGCAACTTGCGCCCGTGGCAGATCGATGAACGGCACGCCGTAACCGGCTGCGCTTCCCAGTGGCGACTTGTTAATTCGATCGCTCGTTGCCTTCAGATTCTCGACGTCGCCGACGAGGACTTCCGCGTAGCCCATCGCCCACGCGCCCAAGGTCGAAGGCATTGCCTGGCGCGTGTGCGTGTAGCCCGGCATGGCCCAGTCGTCGGTCGCGGTAGCAAGCATGCAAAGCGATATTCCGAGCTCGATCGTGTCGGAGGCGATCGACTCAAGATGGTCGCGGAGGTAGAGCCTCAGCGCCGCCAATACCTGGTCATTTCGCGAGCGGCCCGTGTGCACCTTCCTTCCGATATCCCCAAGCTCCGAGGTGAGGAAGCTCTCGATCACGGTGTGGCAGTCTTCCTGCTCCGGGCTGACGACGATGTCACCGTTCTCGACCCGGTCCGCAAGGTTATCCAACGCCCTGTCGATACGTTCTCTTTCACCGGGCTCCAACACACCGGCGGTAACAAGTCCGGCCACGTGTGCCTTCGTTGCCAATATGTCGAAGGGGAGGAGCAACTGGTCCCATCGGTAGTCCTCACCGACAGTGAACCGAATCACCCAGGGCTCCACCTCAGCGTCTTTCTTCCACAGCATGGGCAGAAACCCCGTCGTTTGATGATGACAACTCGAAAAAGCGTCTGACGATACTTTCGTACAGCGAGACCGCAGCCCTCAATTCGTCGACCGAGATCGATTCCCGGCCCGTGTGCGACAGTCTGCTGTCGCCGGGGCCCAGCTTTACGGCCGGCACGTTACCGAGGAATGCCCAGTCTGAGACAGTCGGAGAGCCAAATGGAACCGCGTCGGGCAGCGCCGCCCGAACGGCTCCCGCGATGACACTGGATTCAGGCGTTTCCGTCGGCACGTAGCGTTCGCTCGACACTTTCACCTCTGACTCCAGGAGGTTCTTCACGGTTTCGGTGATCTCCGCGTGCGTGTAGGCCGGGGTCGTACGCAGGTCGATCACGAAGGAGCACGATTCGGGGATCATGTTCCTCGCAGAGCCCCCGATTATCACCGTAACGGCCTTGGTAGTCGGTCCCAACTGGGCATGGATGCGGTCGAAAGTCAACGACTCGAGGGCGACGACGTCGGCGGCTGCCTTGACGATGGCATTGGTCCCGCGGTCGGGCCTCGCGGCGTGCGCCGAAACACCGCGTGCGGTGACTTCGAGAATCAAAAGTCCCTTCTGAGAAAAGCAAGGTTCCAATCCGGTCGGCTCGCCGATGACCGCGCCGTGGAGTTTGGGAAGGTGGGGGAGCAGCGTCTCCAGGCCGTTTCTTGGGCGGCTCGTCTCTTCGCAGGCTGTCAGAGCCACGACAAGCTTTCCGTTTTTGGGCTGCCAGCCCTCCTCGCCAAGATTCGAAGCGGCAACCATCATGGCCGCGCAGCTCGCCTTTGCGTCGACCGTGCCGCGACCGTATACGCGCCCGTCCTCGATGACGGGAACGAATGGATCGTATGGATGATCGCCCGACGCGGGCACGACGTCCAGATGCGAGTTTAGGAGCAGGCACGTCGTGCCGGAGCCTAGCGACCAATACACGTTGTTCTCCACCCGCCCGACCGGGAATCCTGCCCTGTCGGCCCATGCTTCAACATAGTCCGCGATCTCGAACTCTTCGCCGCTCAGGGAGGGATACGAGACGAGTTGCTGCAGAAGTGTCTGTACGTTTCTGCTCATGGAGTTTCCACATTTACGGTCGACTGGACAAGCTCCGTGCCGGCGCCGGATACGAGACTGTCGGGCCCGACGATTTCGACTCGCTCGACGCCCAACTCGAGAGCCGAGAACCCGGCATTGAGCTTGACGAGCATCCCGTCCTTAATCCAGCCTTCCTCACGCCCCGAATCGAATAGTGCGCCGTCACAATAGTGCACGAGGCGCCCGTCCTTCCTTAATCCGCCTGAATCGGTCACGATCGAGAGCCTTTGCGCCTCGACAGCAACTGCGATCGCAGCAGCCGTCGTGTCGGCGTTCACGTTGTAGAGTTGCCCGGAGGCATCCACGCCGACCGTGGCAACGACGGGAACGAATCCGTCGTGCAGGAGCGAAAGCAGCAATGCAGGATCGACGGTCTCGATGTCACCCACATACCCAAAGTCAATGAAGTCGCCGTTCACATGCCATGGTGGTCTCTTTGTGACCTGTACGGTTCTCGCCGCTGCTCCTGACGTGCCGACGGCCGGCAGTCCGGCCCCGACCAGCTCCGCGACGAGTTGGCAATTTACGACGCCGCATACGGCGGCCAGCATGAATTCCAAGTCGAGGGCCGACGTAATGCGCCTCCCCTCAATGATGATCGGCTCATGACCGTACTGTTTTGCCATGCGGGTAGCCTGCGGGCCGCCCCCGTGAACCACGACGACTCGCCAGTCTTTCGCGAGCCCCCGAATCTGGGATGCGAGCACAGGCAGCGAATCGCCGGAATCGACGAGCGCGCCGCCAATCTTTACGACACAGACCGGATTCATCTCAGCCTCCCCAGCAACGTTCAAGAATCGCCTTCTGCGCGAAGATCCTGAAGGTCGCCTGATCAAGGTGAAGCGCATTCGGTCCGTCGAGCACCCCGTCTGTCACCACGACGTTGCGGCGAACCGGGAGGCAGTGCATGAACTTGCCGCCGTCGGTCGAATCCATGAGGTCTGACGTGATGCACCAGTCTTTGTGGGAAGCGCGCAGGTCGCTTTCCGTCGCCGGGTCCTCATAGTAGAGGGGACCGGCCCAGGCCTTCGCATAGACCACGTTCGCTCCCTCGCAGGCGCCCGCAAGGTCGGTTGTTTCCTCGACGGAACCGCCGGCACTGGATGCGAGGATGGATGCCGTTTCCATGACGCTCGGATCGAGAGCGTAGCCGTCCGGGCGGGCGATCGTGACGTCGAATCCCATCCTCGCCGCCATCTGCACGGTCGAGTTGGGCACGGCCATCGGCAGTGCTTTCGGATGATAAGCCCACGAAAGGACGAACCTCTTGCCGTCACAGCCCGAGGGATACCGATTCGCAAGCACGCCGGCGTCGGCAAGCGCCTGGCAGGGATGCGCCCAAGCCGACTCCATGTTCACCACCGGCGCCGTTGACGAGGCGGCAAACGATCTGAGCATGCGGTCGTCGCGGTCCTGCCCGTAGTCGGTAAGATCGGCGAAGACGCGGATCCCGATCGCATCGTAGTAAGCCGACAAAACACCCGCCGCCTCACGGACGTGCTCGACCTCCAGACCATCCATCCTGACACCATCCTCGAAGCAAAGCTTCCAAAGACCGGCGTCTGTCTGCAAGGTGGTGACGTGGGCGCCCAGTTGGCCCGCGGCCAACTCCATCGAGCAGCGTGTTCGGAGTGAGGGATTGAGAAACAGAAGGACGATGCTCTTTTCGGCGAATCGATTGGACCAGCGCTTTCCCTCACGACTGAATCGAAGGGTGGCCTCGAGACAATCTGCCCAGACATCCTCGCCGGCTTCGGACCAGTCGATGAGCGAGAGCGACTGAGAGTCAATTTCCGGTGACATTTCAATACGCATCGGATTCAGGCTGCGACCGATTTCTGTTTCAGGGTTTCGAGCATGATGTTCAATCCTTCGGCCAGTTGCTCCTCAGTGATATTGATGGGCGGCATGAGGCGGATCGTGTGCGGATCGTCTGAGCCTCCCGCAATTAGTCCGGCATTTCGCAGGTCGGGCAGTAGTTCAGATGACGGAAGATCGGTCTCGACTCCAATGAGGCAGCCGGCGCCCCGGACGTCCCTCACGAATGGTGAGAGCGTCTCCTTCACAGTTTCGAACACGATACGGGCATTTGCCATGAGTCCGCTGCCGCGGAGCGTCTTCAGCGTTGCACTGACGGCTGCCATCGCGATCATGCCGCCACCGAAGGTGGATCCATGGTCTCCAACGCTGACGCTTCCCGCAAGCGTTGACGAGGCAAGAACGGCTCCGACGGGGATACCGGACCCAAGGCTCTTTGCCAGTGTAATCAGATCCGGCTCAACGCCGATCTGCTGCGAGATCGAGAACGTCCCGGTTCTGCCGACTCCCGTCTGGATCTCGTCGAAAATCAGGATCGCGCCATTCTTTTCGCACAGCGTTTCGAGGCGGGCGAAGTAGGCCGGGTCCGCAATTCTGATGCCTGCCATGCTCTGGATCGGCTCCAGGATGACGGCGGCGATGTCGCCGTGCTCTTCAAACGCGCTGGCAGCAGCGTCGGCGTCGCCAAACGGGACAAATACCGAGGGTGGCAGCACATTCTCGTGTGCGGCTCGATATCCCTCTCCCCACGTTACGCCAAGACTCCCGATCGTGCGGCCATGAAATCCCCCGATCATCGAAAGCACTTTCGGCTTTCCGGTGGCCTTTCTGGCGATCTTGAGCGCCGTCTCGTTGGCCTCGGTGCCAGAGTTGCAGAAATAGACCTGCTCGATGTGCGGCGGCGCCATTTCGCAGATCAGCGATGCGGCCTCGGCACGAACCGGGCTGTAAACCAGGTTCGAGTAAAACATCAGCCGGTTAGCCTGGGCGGTGACGGCTGCGACCACATCGGGCGGGCAGTGGCCGAGGAGCGACACGCAGTGCCCCCCGTAAAAATCGAGGTAGCGGCGGCCCGACGCGTCCCAGACGTAGGGTCCGGAACCCCTGGTGAGGACGATCGGCAGCTTCTTGTACGACGGGAGCTGCTTGCTCTTCTCGAGCGAAATCACGTCGTGTGCGATCATGGCTCAGTTCCAGGGTGTGTGAGAGATGTCCTGTGGCAGTTCCGTCGTCGACGGGATCAATCCGAGACCCTCCGGAAGTCCGAGTACGATGTTCGCATTCTGGACCGCTTGTGAGGCCGCTCCCTTAAGCAGGTTATCGAGCGCAAAGACGACTGCCAGATGCGTGCCTGAGAGTTTCCAGCCGAGGTCGCAAAAAGGGCTTCCGACCGCGTAATGCAGTTCGGGGAGCTGCTCCGGCCACAGTCTGACGAAGGGCTTGTCCGCGTAGGCGCTGTTGAACCACTGACCGACCTCGTCGAGGCCGGTGCCTGCTGGGACGGTCATCTGCGCCGTGCCCCAGATCCCGCGCGTCCACGGACCCGACACGGGCACGAACGCGATTTCCAGCGATTCGCCCACGGTCTGGAGAACCTCACCCAGGTGCCTGTGTGCGAATACCTTATATGCTCGGACGTTGCCGTCGCGGTCTGGGAAGTGGGTGGTTTTGGAGGGGGACACGCCGGATCCGGAGGCTCCGGTCAAGGCCGTTACGTGCACGGATCCGCCGCTGAGGTGCGAAGTCAGGGGCCAGACGGCAAGCGCCAGGCCGGTAGCAAAGCATCCCGGATTTGCGACCAGCCGGGCGCCGGCAGGGTAGGGCCCGCAGATTTCGGGCAGTCCGTAGACGAAGTCGGATGCGCCGGAATCGTCCGCTCGCGCGCTTCCGTTCCATTTCAGATGGTCGGCAGGATGGGCGAATCGGAAGTCGGTGCTCAGGTCGATGAACACGCCCTCATATCCCGCCTCGACGAGCAGGCGATACGTTGAGACTCCGGTGCCTGGAACCCCGGTGGCGAACACCACGTCGTGTTTGGCGACGTCAGCCGACTCCGGTGTGGTGAACGCCAGATCCGAAAGCCCTCGAAGCGATGGGTGCACCTCATGCAGTGCCTTGCCGGCGGCACTCGCGCTTACGATCGTATCCAGATGCAGGGATGGATGGCTGCAGACGAGCTTGATGAGCTCGCGGCCGACGTACCCCGAACCATGGACGATCGCCGTGGAAAGGGACTGGTTATATGTGGCGGACGGCATCAAGGGATATCAGGCGACGAGTTCCTGGATTTTCGGAAGGTGCTTGTTCATCCACATCCTGAACGGCTCGATGACGGAATTGACGAGCCCGTGCGGGTCCAGTATCGCGTTGTGGGCAGGGATTCCGAGTGTGGACGTTATGTAGTCGGACCCGACGCCGTTGTCGGTCACCGGCCCGACCATTACGGAAATCGGTCTCTTGTAGCGATTCGTAAAGAGGTGGTCGGCCGCCCACGCTCCGGCGAGGTCGGTGGCTGCGACCACGTCGGCGCAAACAAATTGGCTGAGCTCCGAGTCCATCAGGAAATCATCGACGCCGTAGTGTCCAATGAACCCGTCACCGAGCTCAACGACGATGACGTCGGGATTGAAGTCGTTCAGGTACGAGATCACCGCCTTTGCGCGGGGCACGATCTCCTTGCCGGCGGAGGTGACGACGCCCGCCCTCGAAAAGCTTGATACCGCGACCGCGCCGTTGTTCTCCATGGCGCGGAGGTCTCGCAACAGTGCAGCGCCGGTCAATTTTGCCGCTGCCACACGATATCCGTGCTCGGTCAATCCGCGGATGACCGCAGC
>DATKEJ010000395.1:0-2734 GCA_035512315.1 Rhodothermales bacterium
TTGCTGGTTAGCGCCAGCGAGTACGGCGGATACTCGAAGAGGGGATACGAGTTGACGCTGACCTCATGAAAGACCAGTCCTTCTTCAACGTGATTGAGACGATGGGGTAAGGCGTAGGCGATGAAGTGAATTTGATGGCCACGCTTTGCAAGCGCCTTCCCCAGCTCGGTGGCCAAAACTCCGCTACCGCCGTATGTCGGGTAGCAGGTAATACCGATTTTCATTACCGGGCGAGTGTTTAAACGGTTGCCCCTGTCGTACCGGATATTTGCAATAAGGTTGCACGGCCGTGGAGGTCCATTCTGCGTCCACATGGCGTCGCAGGGCCGAACCTTCGGGGCCTGCCGCCGTTAACCGAAAACCTCGATTCAACAAGACGTGGGAGGCATTGTGAAGATCACCATTTGGAATAGGACGGGGCTGCTGGTTCTCGCCGCGACACTCTGGCTATCGCCGCCGAGCGCTGAGGCCCAAATTCAATTCGGCGCGGCGATCGGGTTGAACTATACCGACATCGACGACGTTGATTTCGGATCGACCACTGCCGTTTACGATAGCCGTCAGGGCTACCACATCGGTGTGTTTGCCGATATCCCGGTCGGTCCGCTCGGCGTTCGCCCCGGGGTGTTCTATATGAATGCCGGAAAGATTTTCCAGAATGGATTGGGCGATTTAGTCAACGAAATCGACCCGAACTTGCAGGTCGATGACGACTTCGAGGTCCATTTCATCACCATACCCATCGACCTCCGTTACCGGTTCGGGCTCGGCCCGGTTCGTCCCTACCTTTTGCTCGGTCCCGAGCTGCGTTTCCGCACCGAGACCGATCTCATTGAAGAGGTGGACGAGAATCTCAAGTCGTTCGGCGTCGCCGGAAACATCGGCGCCGGCGTCGAGGTGGCCCTCCTGGGCGTCAAGCTTTTCCCCGAGCTCAGGATGGCGTTCGACACGTCGGGGATCATCGACGATGAGATCACGATCGGCGATTTCGAATTCGTGGCCGACGAGGCACACGAGCTGCGAACCGTCATGCTGCGACTCGGCGTGATCTTCTAATCAAGGCGTCAGCCGTGCCGTCGAGCCGGATCGCCTATACCAAGGGGAATGACAAACGATCAGCACATACTCTGGATCGACGACGAGATCGAGTTGCTCGAGCCTCATATTCTTCTCCTTGAGGACAAGGGCTACCATGTCACGCGCGTGACTAACGGTCGCGACGCGGTGGAACACGTCCAAACTCAGCGATTCGACCTCATCTTTCTGGATGAGCAGATGCCGGGGATGAACGGGATCGAAACCCTCCAGCGCATCAAAGAGATCACTTCGGAGCTCCTGGTCGTTATGGTGACGAAGAGTGAGGAGGAGCACATCATGGACGATGCGATCGGCCGTCAGATCAGCGACTATCTGATCAAGCCGGTGCATCCAAAGCAGGTATTGCTGACCTGCAAGAGGCTGCTCGAGCGCAAGCGGATTAGGGAGGAAACCGTTTCCAGAGACTACCTGGCATCCTTTAGAGAGATCAGCGCTGCGATGGCGCAAACACCGATGACCTCCGACTGGATCGACATCTACCTCCGACTCGTCGCCGTTGACAGGGAGCTCGCGGGCGACGAAGGCCTCCGCCAGGTCCTCGACGATCAGATCAAGGAGACGAATCGAGAATTCGGGCGGTACGTTGAGGAGCACTATTCCGACTGGGTGTCACGGATCAGCGAATTGCCCGGCAAGACGCGGCCCGCGCTATCACCCGACGTCGTTCCTAAGTGGGTGGCTCCCGAGATAGGCAAAGGGAAACCGGTCTTTTTCTTCGTCATCGACTGCATGCGGTTGGACCAATGGCTCGAAATGGAGAGGATGCTCTATCCGTATTTCGATATGGAGAAGGATTACTACTTCTCCATCCTCCCGACGGCCACCCCGTACAGCCGGAACTCGGTCTTCAGCGGCTTGCTGCCCTCAGAACTGGCGCGACGGTACCCCGACTGGTGGCAAAGCTCCGAGGAGGACGAGCAGAGCAGAAACCGGCACGAGGATCTTTTTCTTGGGGACCTCCTGAAGCGACGACACCTGACTCCGAAGTTCAATTATGAAAAGGTCATACGGACACAGGAGGGCCGTGCGATCGCGCAGTCGATTCTCAACATGGCAGAGAACGACCTGACGGCCATCGTCGTGAACTTCGTAGACAACCTGGCACACAGCAGGTCTGACTCTGCCGTCCTGAAGGAGATCGCCCCCGACGAAAGGGCCTATCGAGCGCTGACCGGCACCTGGTTCGAGCACTCATGGCTCTTCGAGGCGTTTCAGAGACTTTCGAAGATCGACTGCACGATCATCATAACGACCGATCACGGCGTTATACGAGCGCTGCATCCAACGAAAGTCATCGGCGACAAAGAGACGTCGACGAGCCTGCGGTACAAGGTGGGTCGAAATCTCAAGTGCGACCCGCGCCATTCGCTCCACATAAGGGAACCGGAAGAGTACGGCCTCCCTGGAAGGCAGCTCAACACACATTATATCGTCGCCAAGGAGGACTATTATTTCGTCTACCCGACGAACTACAATCATTACGTCAACCTCTACAAGGACACCATGCAGCATGGTGGAATCTCCATGGAGGAGATGATCTTGCCCGTGATTCGCCTGCGTCCGAACCCGTGATTCCCCGTCGTGGCATGCGTTGACATTCCCGCCCGCGGACGTTTACTTCGTGGCCGATCTTCCT
>DATKEJ010000396.1:0-7025 GCA_035512315.1 Rhodothermales bacterium
GGGCGTCGTCGGCGAGCTCTTTGGATCCGGCAAGATGTTTCTTCCGCAAGTCGTCAAGAGCGCGCGCGTGATGAAGCGGGCGGTCGCCCATCTGACGCCGTTTATGGAGGAGGGACGCAGGGCGGGGTCCGACTCTCGCCCCCGCGTGCTCCTTGCGACGGTGAAGGGCGACGTCCACGACATCGGCAAGAGCATCGTCGGGGTAGTCCTCGGCTGCAACAATTTTGAAGTCGTCGATCTCGGGGTGATGGTGCCCTCCGAGCGAATCCTCGAGGAGGCGCAGAATCACCGAGTCGACATCATCGGACTCAGCGGCCTGATCACTCCGTCGCTGGATGAGATGGTGCACGTCGCGGGCGAGATGAAGCGAACCGGGATGACTCTGCCGCTCCTGATTGGCGGAGCGACGACGTCGGCCGCTCACACCGCGGTGAAGATCGCTCCCATGTACGACGCTCCCGTCGTTCATGTGAAGGATGCATCGGGTGGTGTATCCGTGGCGACGAAACTGTTGTCGGCAACAGGGAGACAGGTGCTCGTCGACGAAACCAGCCGTGAGTACGAGCGGCTGCGGGAGTCGCACGACCGCAGGAAGGCCGCGCGGAAGCCGGAGCCCCTCGACTCGGCGAGGTCCCGCCGATTCGTGATCGACTGGGATGCAACGCCGCTCGTCTCTCCGGCGCGGCCGGGAATCCACGTGTTTCGAGACATGGATCTGGAGGTGCTGGTCGACTACATCGACTGGACGCCGTTCTTCCAGACGTGGGAGTTGCGAGGTCGATACCCCGACATCTTCGATCACAAGGACTACGGCGCCCAGGCGCGCGAGTTGTTCGACGACGCGAACCACCTGCTCGACCTTCTGGTCAGTGAGGACCGGCTGCACGCGCACGGGGTCGCCGGGTTATTCTCGGCAAACGCTAATTGCGACGACGTCGTCGTGCGGACAGGGAATTCTGACGTTCGCCTGCACTTCCTCCGCCAGCAGATTCAGTCGGTGCCCGGGAAGCCGTTCCGGTGCCTGGCAGACTTCATTGCGCCCGCGGGATCGGGCCGGCAGGATCACATCGGAATGTTTGCCGTGACGACAGGCGACGGCCTACAGGAAATCGTCGCCGAGTTCGAAGCGCAGCACGACGACTACTCCAGTATCCTTGCCAAAGCGTTGGCCGACAGGCTCGCGGAGGCATTCGCCGAGTGGCTCCACGAACACGTCCGGCGCGAGTTGTGGGGATACGCGAAACACGAGGAGCTCGACGTAGCGGACCTTCTCCGCGAGGCGTACCAGGGAATCCGCCCGGCGCCCGGCTATCCGGCCTGTCCCGATCACACCGAGAAGGTGACGCTATTCAGTATGCTGGACGTGGAGAACCAAGCGTCCATTCGTCTCACGGACAACCTCGTCATGGAGCCCGGGGCGTCGGTGTGCGGATACTACTTTGCGCACCCCGAGGCCCATTACTTCATGCTGGGGAAGATCGATGACGACCAGGTCGTCGATTATGCGGACAGGAAGGGGATGAGCGTCGACGAAGTGCGAAGGTGGCTGCAGCCGAATCTTATTTAAGGTCCGGGGTCCGGGGTCCGGAGTCCAGCGTGCGATGGTCCCCCTACCCGAGGGGGCGGCTGAGCGCGAGGCGCAACTTCGCGGGGGCAGGTCTCCAGCGCTCAGCCGGGGGTGGTCAAGCGCAGCCGGAACCTGCCAATTCAGATTTTCCGCCATGAAGAACCCTAAGAATCTGGATTTCGGATCAAGTCCGGGATGACGATGCACCATGCCCCATGCACCATGCACCAAGTACCAAGTACCAAGTACCAAGTACCACGACGCAGGATTATGTATCTTCAGCCCTCTATCTCGACAAACGCGAGTATCCATGGCAATTGCCCTGAAACTGCACTCTGATCACTCAGCTTGGGTCGATCGACTCCGCTCGGCCGATGCTTCGGCCGTAACGCAACTCGTATCCATTGTGGCGTTCGCAGGTCTTACGGCCCTCGGCGCTCAAATTCGGGTGTACCTGTGGGAAGTGCCGTTCACGCTGCAGACGGTCGCGGTCTACGGAAGCGGTCTCTTTTTGGGATGGCGTAATGGGCTGCTCGCGCAGGTTCTGTATCTGGCGTTGGGACTGGTGCTTCCTGTTTACGCCGGCGGCGGAATCGGTGTCGCCTACCTCTTCGCGGCTGCCTCCGGCGGCTACCTGCTCGCCTTCCCGATCGTTGCCGCACTGGTGGGGCGACTTTCCGACCGATGGAATGCGCTTCCCGGCTCGCTCGTGTCGATGATCGGCGGGTCCGTTATCCTCTTCGCGATCGGCGTAACCTGGTTGCACTTCATCGCCGACCACGCGACCTGGTTCGAGTCGATCGATAAAGGTTGGCTGCGGTTTATCCCCGCCGATCTGGCGAAAATCCTTGCCGTCGGCCTGTGCTATTCGGGGTTGCGTCGGATGAATTAGGGGAACTGGTTATTCCTTTGTGAGCGTCATCCCGGACTCGATCCGGGATCCAGTGGCAATTCAAAATTCAGAATTCAAATCGCAAATTGGTCCGTTGGCAAAGGCCGGACTGTCCGGACTCGGCTGGGCTAATCTAAGCGGACTCGGCTTCGAACCCCTCTTGCTGAAACCGCGTTAGAAGCTCGTATTCTCTATTCATTACCGTAGCACCCGCACGGAATTTTGCGTTTTGAACTTTGCATTTACGTTCTGATTTCTGATTTCTGATTTCTGAATTGCCCTCATGCCCAACCGACTGATTCACGAAAAGAGCCCCTATCTCCTCCAGCACGCCCACAATCCAGTTGACTGGTATCCCTGGGGTGACGAGGGTTTCGAGGATGCGAGAAGGCGTGGATGCCCGGTCCTCGTCTCGATCGGCTACGCCACCTGCCACTGGTGCCACGTCATGGAGCGGGAGTCGTTCGAGGATCCGGAGATCGCCGCGCTGATGAATCGTGCGTTCGTGAACGTGAAGGTCGATCGTGAGGAGCGTCCCGATATCGACGGGATCTACATGACCGTCTGCCAGGTGATGACGGGCCACGGCGGCTGGCCGCTGAACGTGCTGCTGACTCCAGATCAGAAACCGTTCTTTGCCGCAACATACATACCGCCGACCTCACGCCACGGCAGGCTGGGGATGCGCGAGCTGATCCCGCGCGTCGAGCAGGTGTGGACGGCCGAACGTAAGCGGATGGAAAGCTCGGCCGACGAACTGACCGAGATGCTTAACCATGAGGCGGCGGCGGATTTGTCCGGCGAACTGCCTCAGTATGGATCGGTGAGCGACGCGGTCCGCATGCTGGAGCGGCAGTTTGACCATACCCACGGAGGATTCGGGACCGCCCCTAAATTCCCGATGCCGCACAACATGACGCTGCTTTTCAGGCATTGGCATCGGACACGGGAGCAACCGGCGCTCGAGATGGTGACCGAAACGCTTACGTCAATGGCGCGTGGGGGCATCTTCGACCATTTGGGTTTCGGTTTCCATCGTTACTCGACCGACGCGAAATGGCTCGTGCCGCATTTCGAGAAGATGCTGTACGACCAGGCGCTGCTGATCTCGGCTTATCTCGACGCCTACCAGATCACCCGAGAGGAGTCTTTCGCCGACACTGCGCGGAAGACACTCGAATACGTGGATCGTGATCTCGGATCCCCGGAAGGCGGGTTTTACTCGGCTGAGGACGCCGACAGCGAGGGAGAAGAGGGGAAGTTCTATGTCTGGAGCCTCGCCGAAGTTGAGGAGGTTCTGGGGGAGGAGGATGCAGGGTCCGCTGCCGCCGTCTGGTCACTCAGCGAGGATGGCAACTACCGCGACGAGGTCACCGCCTCGAAAACCGGTGCGAACATCCCGCACCGGAATCTTTCGGACGAAGAGCTCGCGACCGCACTCGGCGTTTCCCAAGATGAACTGAATGATCACATTGAACTGCTCCGCGTCCGGCTGTTTGAAGCGAGATCCCGTCGGGAGCGCCCGCTGCGCGACGAAAAGGTCCTGACCGACTGGAACGGCCTCGCGATCGCGGCTTTTGCCCAGGCATCGGTCGTCCTCGACGAGCCAGGATATGCCAACCGAGCCGCGCGCGCAGCATCGTTCGTTCTCGATCGGATGAAGGCGCCGGACGACGGTCTGCTGCACCGGTACAAGGACGGCGAAGCCTCATTCGAGGGAACGCTCGACGACTACGCGTTCTTTGTTCATGGCCTGATCGAGTTTTACCTCGCAGACCAGGATGCGCGATGGCTGGCGGAAGCGAAAGCGCTGACCGATCTGATGCTCGAGCGATTTTCGCACGAGCGGGGCGCACTGTATTTCACGTCCGAGTCCGCCGAGAAGTTGATCACGCGGCGTCGCGAGATCCAGGACGGCGCCGTGCCGTCCGGCAACGCCATGGCCGTGAGCAACCTCACGAGGCTCGGCCGGATCCTCGTTGAGCCGAAATACGAGGAGGCGGCTCGGTCGATTGTCTCCGGACTCGCGCAGAGTGTGCAGAAGTTTCCGACGGCCCATGCGATGCTGCTGGCCAACCTCGCGGTCCTACTGGACGAATCGGCCGAAGTCGTGATCGCCGGCGACGACTCGGAGGCGACGCGTGCGCTCCTTCAGGCGGCAAGACGGGCCTATCATCCCAATCGCGTGATCGTCACGAAAGGACTGTCGAAGGAAAATGATGCGCTGCTGGCAAAGCTGATCCCTGCGATCAATCTGTACGAGATGGTCGACGGTCGAGCGGCCGCGTATGTCTGCCGGCGCATGGTCTGCGAGGCGCCCGTGCCGGATGTGGCCGGGCTGGTGGCGGCGCTCGGTTGACGGGGCGATGGTGGAATACAGTCGGGAGAAGCTGCCACTCGGATCTCAACCAAGGTTTGGCGAGCGGTGCACCTTTCCGCACTTCCACCCACCCAGCCCCTCAATTATCTTAGTCCAGGCCGTGCCGTCATCCACCCTGTGCTTCAAAGATGATCCGAAGTTGTCTGATAGCCTGCTTGATGCTCGTCGTTAGGAATGATCCCGCCGGCGCTCAGGAAGCCAACACCGGCGGCTGGATCTCCCGCGCGCCTCTCCCGACGCCACGCCAGGAAATGCCGCATGCGGTGATGGATGGCAAAGTCTACGTGATCGGTGGACTCGACAGCGTGCCGACCGGATCTACAGTCGTCGAGGCTTTTAATCCCGCCACGAATAGCTGGGAAACAAGGGTGCCAATGCCCACTCCGCTTCATCACCACGGAGTGGCGGTCGTCGGCGGCAAGCTGTACGTTCTGGGGGGATATCTGCGAAATACATTCGAGTCGACGACGCATTTTTTCGAGTACGATCCTTCGACGGACACTTGGACGACGCTCGACCCGATGCCTATAGCGCGCGGCGCGCATGCAACCGCCGTCCTCGACGGAAAGATCTACGTGGCGGGTGGCGTGTCCTTTGGCCAGGTACTCCGCTCCGTTGAGAGGTACGATCCGGTCGCGGGCGCTTGGGAAACCGTCGCGCCGATGATTGGAGTCCGGGAGCACCACACCGCGGTCGTCGTCGATTCGGTTCTCTATGTGATAGGAGGTCGCGTTCCTGGGCTCGGCAATATCGCCACAGTCGAGTCCTACAATCCGGCGACGAATGAATGGACATCCCGCGCATTTATGCCGACCGCCAGAAGCGGTCTGGCGAGTGCGTCACTCAAAGGGCGCATCTTCGTTTTTGGAGGTGAGATCCCGGGCGTCTATGCGCAGAACGAAATGTACGATCCTTTGACAGACACCTGGGAAACGATGACCCCCATGCCGGTCGGCCGCCACGGAATCGGAGCCGCAGTCGTCGGCGACACGATTTTCGTGATCGGCGGAGCTCCGGTCCAGGGATACGGATTGACAGACGTCAACCAGGGATTCGTGCCGCCGGCATCGATCATCACGCACACGGGGTCGGCCGGAGTCCCCGAGTCAGACGTCGAGGTCGACATTTATCCGAATCCGGCATCCGCGGCGATAACAATCCGAGTTCGTGCGTCGGAATCGGGCGCGGTCGACATCTCTCTGGTGGACGTCCTCGGTCGAATCGTCACGATCACGAGCGCGGACCTCGCGACCGGAGGTTCGACTGAGATCCGCCTCTACACGGCCGACCTTCCGAGCGGGATTTACTTCGTGAGAACCGGCGAATCCGTGAATCCAGGTGCACCAGGTGTCCTCGCGCGTGAGACGGTGGGAAGCGTTGTGCTGGTGTCAAGGCAGTAGGTCGTCCGCGACCAGACACCCGACGTTTGACGTTTGACCCCTCCTCGCTCGTTTACAGTCGTTCTGTTTCAAGGCAGTTCGTACTCGCTCGTTCGGGGCAGGCTGGTCGACGTTCGACGTCCGAAGTCAGACCTTCACAATGATCCCACGCTTGTACATGACGTGGAGAACGACGTACCACGCCAGTATCCACGTAATGGCGAACAAGAGCGAGGAGTTCATTGGGGAAGCGAGCGGCTCGAAGATGGACCCGTAGATCCACGAGTGAAGCGAAATGGGATCGCCGTCTGAGTCGGTGGCTACTTTTAATATTCCCATGGACTTAGCCACAATCCCGCTCATGAAAAAAACGGTCAGGGCGTTGACGCCGTACTCGACGAACGGCTGCGTCCATTGTTTCCAGCCCTTAACGTCGACTACCCAGTAGCAGATACCGAGGCAACACATCGCCTGTCCTGCTGTAAACACACTGTACGAGCTGGTCCAGATTCCCTTGTTGATCGGGAAGAACCAGCTCCAGACGAAACCGACGGCCACGAGCGAGCAGCCCCTTACGAACAGCCGAGCGACCTTCGTATCTGGGTTATCCTTTCCAATTAGAAGCAGGCCGGTCCACACTCCGAAGAGGGTGGTCGCAATCGCCGGCAGGGTGCTGAGCAGCCCCTCCGGATCCCATTCGCGATTCGCGCCGACCCAGAGGTGGTCTGCGCCGAGTATCAGACGGTCGACGAAAGCGGGGAGCGTGCTGACCGGATCGTCCCATTGCCCGGCCCCGTATCCGGGAAC
>DATKEJ010000397.1:0-17408 GCA_035512315.1 Rhodothermales bacterium
GCAGATCGACGCACTGCTCGAGGACACGAACGTTCCGGATTCGACGAAGCTGGCAGTCGAGGGGAGGCTCGAAGCGGCGCGTGAACGCCTGGCCCCGCTCATCGCCGAGCGGCACCTACTCGAGCGGCTCCGTTCCGTAACGCCTTTCCGCGTCGACTCGGTACAGTTCGAGGCGATGATGGCGCCCGTCGGGCCACCGTCATCGCGAAACGGCCTGTCATCCCGAACGAAATGAGGGACCCCTCCTCTTTGCGCCACACGTCACCCCGGAACAACCTGTCATCCCGGGAACAACCTGCCATCCCGAGCTCAGCGAGGGACCCCTCCTTCACGGCGGGGTCCCTCGTCGGTGGCGCTCCTCGGGATGACGGTGGCCACCGCAGCCACTCCATACGACACCGCCGCAATCACGAGCACCGCTGTAAACCCAAACTCCAGAGCCAACAATCCGGCGCCTGCGGCTCCGACCACCGAAAGGCATCCATTGACGCCCCATGCCCAGGGAACGTGGGCCTCGCTGAACGCCGCGACGGACCTCAATCCGAGGGGAAATGGGAAACCCATGACAAAGGCCGGCGGAAAAATCAGGAGCAAGGAGAGCCCCGCCCGCCACCCGATCGATAGCGAAATCGCACTCCCAAAAAGTGTCTCGAGCAATGGGATGTAGGCAAGGGTAACGACTGCCACGATCGCCGCTGCGACTGCAACCGACTTCGGAGCGGCCGTGAAGCGGCTCGAGAATAAACTGCCGAGCCCCGAGCCGATCAGCATCATGCCGATCACGGCTGTGGCTGCGTACACCGGGTGCCCAAGGAATAGCGTGAAACGCTGGATGAAAACGATCTCGACGAGGAAATAGGCCAGCCCGAGAGCGCCGAAATAGGCGAAGGTCCTCGTACCGCCCCGGCGCACGCTGCCAAACGCCAGAAGTGGAACGACAATCAGGACCACAGACAGGATGATCGCCATGATCAAACCGAGAATGGCAATGAAGAGACCCAGCCCGAAAAAGGGCGCCGTGTGATCGCCGAACGAGCGGATGACGTCCGGCAGTGCATCCCAACGGAGAAACCGCATGGTGAACGGTCGGTCATCCGTCGTCGGTCCGATTATGAACGGATAGGTCGAAATAAAGGCCTCCCGGTCAGAACCGACGAGACGGTCGACGTAGTCCAGTAACGAACCGTCGCTCAGCTCGTTGAATCGGGCGCGCTCGTGCAACCGGGCGTCGGGGAGCAGGAGAGGGTCGAAACCTTTGCTTTCGGAGAAGGCCCGAATGTTGTCGGAGATGGCGGGAGTTATCTGCGGGCGGCTGACCGTAAAGGTGACGTCCGACCAGCTCCGAACAGCGGCAACGTGGTTGCCGGGAACCGAGACTTCCTCGCTGAGGGCGTCCATCAGGCTTGACAGTACCTGAAGCGCGGCTCGATAGGGATAGTCCATCCAGACGGTGACGGCGATGCGGCCGCCGGGACGCAATCGATCCCATGCGCCGCGGAGAGCCTGCCGGGTCATGAGATAGTCCTCCTCCATTTCTTCCAGTCCGACCGTGCCTCCGAAACGCCCGACGTCAGGAAACACGATCAGGTCGTAGTGCGCCGAGTCAGATTCCAGCCACGTTCTTGCCTGGACGCTCTTTGCCTCGACTCCGTGTCTAGTATCCATCCAAAGCGAGGTGAGTGCCCCGTGAGGCTCTACGGCTCGAATGTTCTTGACGGCCCGGGCCTCCGCATGGCGGACGGCCTCGCCCGTGCCGGATGAGAGCACAAGCGCCAGCCCGACGTGCGACATTTCGTACGGAAGCGCCCTCGTCGAATAGTTGTAGATACTTGTCGAGTCACTGAATGAGTCGCTGGGGAGCGCGCCCACCGCGTCGCCATTCACGAACACCATATCGCGTGCCTGCACGTCCCCTGTGTATTTGAGACTCAATCCTGGGGCGTTTCTGGCAGCAGGTGCAGAGACGACCTCGACCAAGCCCTGCGGGCCGGGGCGCCGGAATATCACCTCCGCGTCAGGCAGGTCCAGGGCACGAGAGATGTCCTTAAACTGGGAGGGTGACAAATCGGACGGATAGACGATCAGAGCGAGGCAAATCATCGATGCGGTCGAGACAATCGCCAGTATGCTCTTGGATCGAACTTTCGCTGCGACGGGAAACGACCCCGCCGCCGCAAAGAGACCGCTCAGTGGTGCAATCACCTGCGGATCGGCTGTCCACATCAGCGCCAGAGCCAGAGCGCCGCCGACTCCCGAGCCTACGAGGTTCCAGAAATACAGACTTCCGATATCGTCTGTGAATCGCACGAAGGTGAGGCCGATGGCCAATGCGCCGAGGAAGAACGGGAAGGCGAGAATGAGGCACGTCAGCAGCAGAGCGACGGCATGTTTCGTCTGGACAAATACGAGGTAGGAATCGAATCGAGCGATCTCGGTCTGACTTGCCGGGACCGCCAGCGCGATCATGGCAACACTCGCGGCGAGCAGGAGCGGAAGGAGCCGGTCGAAGCGATCGAGCATCCATTTCCTGGCGAGTGAAAGAACCGTTCCGCTCGCTCCGAATCCCAGCAAAGCGACCGAGATGATCAGCGAGGCAAAGTGGTGCCACTGAACGATGGACAGCACCTGCAGCAGGCTGACCTGGAACGCGATCAGTCCGGCCGAGACCGTGAACACGGCGAAATAAATGGGCCGCATTGGCGACGTCAGCGTGAGTCGGCTCTCGTGAAGGGCACGAATCGGACAGGGAGAAGATTTCTCGTCGTAACGTCGTCACCATCCTTCCTGACGAGCACGAGGTTCTGGGTAAAGAACGGAGATCCGAGCGGAATCACCATCCGACCGCCGGGTTTCAGCTGTTCGATCAGGGGAGGCGGTACGTGCTCAGCGGCCGCGGTTACGACGATCGCGTCGAACGGGCCCTTCTCTTCCCAGCCCCAGTAACCGTCTGCATGCCGGGTCGAGACATTTCCGTATCCGAGGGCCCGGAGTCTCGAGGCGGCCTGGGTCGCGAGAGGCTCGACGATCTCGATCGTGAAAACAGAATCGACGATCTCGGCGAGCACCGCAGCCTGGTATCCCGAACCGGTTCCAATTTCGAGCACCCGCATATCGGCTGCCGGCCTGACGGTCTCCGTCATGAACGCGACGATGTACGGCTGCGAGATGGTCTGGCCGTGGCCGATCGGAAGCGGGCGATCGCTGTAAGCTTCCCGAGCGAGATTTCCTTCGATGAAGCGATGTCGTTCGACGCTTCGCATGGATTCGAGCACGGTCGAGTCGCGAATGCCCCGGCTCCGGATCTGCTGTTCGACCATTTGGGTGCGGGCGACGGCATGGTCTTGACCGGAAAGGCACTCCGGAACGGAAAGGTGCAGCACCACGAAGGCGATGATCGCGACGGTACCGGGCGGTGTGAGTCGGGCGGTTCGCATATTGAAAGATACTACGAACGGTCACCCCGTGCAGGCTGTTGGAGTCCGGACGACCGGCGCTGTCCCAAAAGTCACGAACGGTTGGAAGCGTCGGATCCGGGAGCGTTGCGGTCGGGAGGATCCCGATAGAGCCCGGGGTGGTCACTCCGAACCTCGAACCTCGAACCTGGAACGCGAAGTCAATCCAGCCCGTATTCCTTCGCAATCTCCTCAGCAGTCAGGATCGATCGATCCGCATCCGGGATATCACTCTTCCTCACAATGCAGCGACTCATGACGAGTACGTCCAGGTGAGTGCTCATGAAGCAGGAAAAGGCGTCCGAGGGTGTGCAGACGATGGGTTCCCCTCGAACGTTGAAGCTCGTGTTAACGAGGACCGGACAGCCGGTCCGTTCGGCGAATGCGCCAAGCAATCGATGGTAAAGCGGATTGCGGCCGGCGTCGACGGTCTGAATCCTGCAGGACCCATCGACGTGCGTCACTGCCGGGATTGGGGATTCGATCCTGGAGAGTCGCTCGAGACCCAAACCCTCGATGCGCGCTTCGCGGACATTGTCGACGAGCAGCATGTAGGGGCTGTCGCCCTCCAATCCGAAGTACTCAGGACAGCGATCGGCCGGCACGCTGGCCGCAAACGGCCGGAAGCTTTCGCGGTACTTGATCTTCAGGTTCACCGTCCGCTGTACGTCGTGGCCTCTGGGGTCGGCAAGGATCGACCTGTTTCCAAGAGCTCGAGGACCGAACTCCATCCGGCCCTGAAACCATCCGACAACCTGCTGATCGGCGAGGATGGCTGCGACGCTTTCGACGAGGTCGCTCTCAGACGGCGCAATCTCGTAGGAGACGCCTGTACTGTCGAGAAATCGAACGATTTCCTCATCGGAGAACGACGGTCCCAGATACGTTCCGCTCATCCCGTCCGGGATCTGAGGAGAGCGCGGGTTTTCGAATCGCATGTGCCAGGCGGTAAGCGCGGTCCCGATTGCTCCGCCGGAATCGCCGGCGCCCGGTTGGATCCAGATGTTCTCGAAAGGCCCCTCTCGCAGGACGCGTCCGTTCGCTACGCAGTTGAGCGCCACACCGCCGGCGAGACACAGGTTCGGCAGCCCGGTCTGGGAGTGGACGTGGCGGGTCATCCGGAGGACGACTTCCTCGGTTACGTCCTGAATCGACCTCGCGAGATCCATTTCACGACGGGTTAGCGGAGCTTCGGGCCGACGACGGGGGCCGCCGAAGAGCTTCTCGAATGAACGTCCGGTCATGGTCAGGCCGTGCGCATACGTGAAATGCTCCATGTTCAGGCGGAACGACCCGTCTTCCCGGAGATCGATCAGTTCCCTTCTGATCGTGTCCGCATAAACAGGATCGCCGTAGGGGGCCAGGCCCATGAGCTTGTATTCGCCCGAGTTTACCCTGAATCCCGTGAAGTACGTAAATGCGCTGTACAGCAGTCCGAGCGAGTGAGGGAAGTGGATCTCGTGCTCGACGCGCACGTCGTTTCCGCGCCCGACGCCCCAGCTCGCGGTTGCCCACTCGCCGACGCCGTCCATGGTGATGACGGCCGCCTCTGCGAAGGGCGACGGGAAGAACGCGCTCGCCGCATGGCTCACGTGGTGCTCGGGGAATACGACCGGGCCACTGAATCCGAGCCGCTCTTCGATCAGCGAAGGAATCCACAGCTTCTCCTTCAGCCACAACGGCATGGCCTTCAGAAAAGAGGGGAGTCCCTTCGGGGCCGTCGCGAGATAGGTTTCCAGAAGCCGTTCGAATTTCAGGAACGGCTTTTCATAGAAGGCAACTGCGCCGAGGTCTTCGGTACGAATCGCAGCGTTTTTCAGGCACCACGCGATTGCGTTCTCGGGGAAGCTCGGGTCGTGCTTGCGCCGGGTGAAGCGCTCCTCCTGCGCAGCCGAGACGATACGCCCATCCTCGAGCAGGCACGCCGCAGCGTCGTGATACCAGCAGGAAATCCCCAGAATGTGCACGGAGCCTCAGTAGTACTTTTCCAGTCGCTCAGGTGACCGGTCCATGTCCTCTCGCGAGATCCAGTAGGAAGTCATCGACCTGTCAAGCCGGCGAGTGAGTGGATCGCGGCCGAAAAGCTTCATTACGAGACCGATTGGAATGATGAGGAGGACGAACACGATCGTCAGGATAATGCGCGTCATGACGGTCCCCAAGAGGAACGCAAGCGCCATCCAAACGAAATAAGCAGGTCGGAGGAGCCGAGGCGAAACGGCGCCCAAGGCGATCAAACTCAGACCGATGGCGGCGAGGATGAAGGAGGGTCGCAGGCCTCCCTTGGGCCAGTCGGTCGATCCGGAGCGCCAGATCAGCCACCCGGCGACGACTGTGGCGACCCCGCCGACGACGAACCCAAAAGACCGAAGTGACCGCCTCGACGCGTCCAGGCCGCGGAGATCCTGAAGCAATGCCTGCAGCATTGGATCAGAACAACGCGTAAATGAACGGCGCGATTGCAGAGCCCTGGGTGAGAACGATCAGCAGGCTAAGCAGCACCAGAACCAAGACGATCGGAGCAAGCCATATTTTCTTCCTGACCTTCAGAAACTGCCAGAACTCGCGAAGTATGTGCGCTTTGCCCATTGCGGAATCGCCCAGGTTTGTTGGGTGATGGCACCAAGATAACACGATTTGGGGGATATAGGTCCGGAGTCCTGAGTCCGGAGTCCGGCGTAAGGGCTCGTGTCGGACTCGACGCTCGCGTGATCCCGGGCAAACGTCCCGTCAACACCTACCGCGCCAGCACCATCGTTCCGGTGACGGCGTAGCCGTCCACCTCAAGCCTCGCAAGGTACGTCCCGCTCGATACAGCCCGGCCGGCATCGTTGCGTCCGTCCCACTCTACTGATCCGGCCCCCGCCGCGTGAAGACCGTCGACGAGCGTTCGAACGCGTCGCCCCATGATGTCGAATACTTCCAGTCGCACGGACGCCGTTTCCGGGGTTTCGAAGAGGATCGTAGTGGATGCTCTGAATGGATTTGGATGATTGGAGAAAAGTGCAAATCCCTGCGGCATGACTTCCGACTCCTCGGTCGATGTGGTCACCGGAAGCTCGACAGGTTCACCCTGTGCGTCGAAAAGAAGGAGTTCGAAGCCCTGCGAACCCGATCCCTTCTCAACACGCTCCTGAAGCACGCCCGACAAGTACGGGTAGTCGGAGTACCGTCTCTTTTTCGGCGGCCGATAATCGATGAAGTCGATCCCGTCCGTAATCCCGACGTTCTGGTCTTTGGGCAGTGGGATGAAGAAGAACTGGCCGGCCTCGACGGTAGCACGGTTGACCTCCTCGTGATCGACTTCCTGATTGGTGCGATAGACGTCGACCGGTCGATCCAGTTCGTTGTAAGCCAGAATGCCTAGAGTGCCTCGCTCGACCAACGGGACGCTCACCCTGACGGACTGGTTTCCCAAAAGGTAGGTGTAATCGATCTTAGGAGACTGGTCGTCATACAGCCGCTCGAACTGATAAGTGCGTCCGCCTCCAGCCAGCTCATAGGTGAAGTCCACATTCCACCGCAGCGCGTCGAATCTGCCCGCAGACCGTGGCGCGATCGGCTCGATGTCGTAGTCATTGAATCGACCCGTGATCACGTCGTTTGTCAGGTTGAACAGGTGAGAGAACGAGTAAGACGTCTGGTACTTCGAACCGAACATGTCGTACTCACCCCCGAAATCGGCCTGTATTGCAAACTGCGTCGTCGAAATGGGTCCGCCGGTTCTGCCGCCGCACACCCACCAGAACGGAGTGGTCATCACGGTCTTGCAATCTGCGGGCGCGGCGCCGCCGGCAAACTCGTTGGCGACGACTCTGTAGTTGAGATCCAGTGCCTGCATGAATGCGTTGCCCATGGAAGGGACTTCCGTGTAGCCTGCAACGACGCTGAGGCCGGGCTGTGTATAGTCGACGGCCAGCGGCAGGTTGTAGCCTTCCGAGGGCCCAACGTACCCGATTCTTGGTATGGACGTCGTTTCGTCCGGCCGCCAGGTTATCATAAAGCCGTCCGAGGGTCCGGAATTCCGCCCGCGGCCGATGGTGTTCCAGTCGACGGACGTGGTCCATCCGGTGATGGAGACTCCTTCTTTCGAAACCCCCATGTCACGCGGGACCTCGTCGCCCTCCTTGCCGGCAAAGCTGAAGTACGCAAGGTCTGCTGCATCCATGTCGTAATCATAAATGAGCGAGGCATAGAATACGTCGTAGCCGCCCCCATGCGTCATCTGAAAAGCGTTCGCTGTTACGGGCGCCCCCTCGCCCCGCGCCCAACCTGTAAAATCGACTCGATCCGGCGGACCCTCGGTGCCGCTCTCGTCCCTCTTGGTTACCTCATCGTCTTTGTAAAGGTGGGTCACACCGATGCGCTCGCCGCCGTCTGCATCTTCTCCTCCGAGGAGCGTAGAGAATCGCACCGAGGAAAGGTCGCCTCGGAGAAGCGCCAGAAACGCATCGGAAGGCCCTTTGACGACGTCCTGAAGCGGATTGACCAGGTCGATGAGCTTATTCGTCGTGCCTCCAATCCATACGCCGTGTTTACCGACGGATATGTCTGAACAATACTCGTCGCCGTCCAGTCCGAACAGGGTCGTTCTCAGACCGCTTCCATCGAACACGTTCATTCGCGCAACGAAGCAGTCTTGTCCTCCTCCCGAAACCGTTTGGTACGTGGTGGTGTCGGCGCCCGGCATCGTCATGGAGGTGGTCACTCCGACAACGTAGACCGTGTCTCCGTGGATGTCGACGCCGGTGATGATTTCCTCGTCGGTCGAGCCCAGATACGAGGCGAAGAACGGAACGCTTGTCGTGAAGTCGCCGCACGCGATCCAGCCGTCAAAATTCCCGGCATTGTCTTCCTGGAACGGCTGGAAAAGGGTGAGATCGGTCGAGCTCGTAGGTCCGACCATGCAGGCTACGCCCCCGGAAACGGCATGGTCGAGCAATTCGTCGTAGCCCGTGCCTCCGTAAAGCGTGGCATACGCCGGATCGACTTGCGTTTTGGCAACGCCGCCGGATGTCTCGATTCCCGGTGGGATGGCGGGTGGCGCCGGGATGTAGGTCTTGAAAGGAGAATTCTGACCGTTCGCGGATAACGGGGAGATGACCAGCAGGACAAGTCCCATTATGCGCGGACCGAGTGCACGAGTGGTGTCCATGACGAGAGGTGGATCAGTGACGGAGTGCAGACCGAGCAAGCATAATTACGGAAATCCACCGCTGTCTTTGCAAGTTTTTCAACATTCACGCCGAAGCAACTCGTTCGGGGCAGGCCGTTCGACTTCCGACGTTCGACGTTCGACGTTCGATCGTACCTTCTGCCGTCCAATCCGCAACTGAACCATCAATCCATGGACCAGGCGAGAAAGCAGCCGGCCGGCCTCAGCCCGTTGGCCTATGACGAGATTCCGGAAGGGCAGGAGTATCCGCCGTACGTCGCTCCCGACACCAACCTGGCCGAGTTCACGGTAAAAGCCCTCGTCGCCGGCATCGCCTTCGGCATCCTTTTCGGGGCCGCCAATACGTATCTCGGGCTACGGGTCGGGCTGACCATCTCGACCTCAATCCCTGTCGCCGTGCTGACCGTTGCGCTGTTTCGGGCATTGCGTTCCGCAGGTGTCGGCTCGACCATTCTCGAAGCGAATATGTCGCAGACGGTCGGATCCGCATCGTCTTCACTGGCCAGTGGCATGCTTTTTACCATTCCGGCGCTGTTTATGTGGGGGTTCAGCCCCGGTCTGCTGCAGCTGACGCTTCTCGCGGGCTGTGGCGGTCTCCTCGGCGTGCTCTTCATGGTACCGCTCCGGAGGTTCTTGATTGCCGGCGAGCACGGTCGCCTGCCCTATCCGGAGGGGACCGCTTGCGCGGAAGTGCTGGTGGCTAGCGAAGCGGGCGGCTCGAAGGCCAGAAATGTCTTCCTCGGTCTGGGAGTAGGGGCGCTGGTTAAGCTCGTGTTCGGGTTCCTGCATGTTCTGCCCGACAAAGTTCGAGTCGCCATCCCCCTCCTGAAGAAGGGCGAAGTATCGACCGAAATGTCGGCGGCACTGCTCGGCGTCGGGTACATCCTCGGACCGCGGACGGCCGGAATCATGGTAGGCGGGGCACTTCTCTCCTGGATCGTTCTGATCCCGACCATCGCCGTATTCGGTGAAGGCCGCCTCGAGCCACTCTATCCGGAAACCGTCAGCCTGATCGGTGACATGTCGGCGAGCCAGATATGGACGCGCTACGTGAGATACATCGGAGCCGGCGCCGTCGCCATGGCCGGACTGATTACGCTGGCAAGGAGCATCCCCACGATCGTCGAGAGTTTTCGCGTCGGCGCGAGACAACTTCGAGAGCGTATGGGACAGGCGGGGGTGGTGACGATCAAGCGTACCGAATTCGATTTGTCGCTCCGGGTCGTAGGGATCGGAACACTGGTGGTCGGCATCCTGCTCGCGGTCGTGCCGCAGATCTTCGGCATCGAGGCTACCGGGTTCCGCGTCCTCGCGGCCGTGCTCGTCGTCATTTTCGCGTTCTTCTTCGTAACCGTTTCGTCCAGGATCGTCGGTCTCGTTGGAGTGACGTCGAATCCCACGAGCGGCATGGCGATCGCGACGCTCCTCGGTACGTCGGCTTTATTCCTTGCGTTCGGATGGACGGATCAGTTGGGCATGGCCGCAGCCATTACGGTCGGCTGCGTAGTCACGATCGCCGCCTCCATAGCGGGCGACACATCACAGGATCTGAAGACCGGTTTTCTGCTCGGCGCGACGCCGTTCCGGCAGCAACGTGGTGAATTAATCGGAGTCCTTACTTGCGCGGTGTTCGTCGCCGGCACGCTGCTGGTCATCGGCGAGGCATGGGGCTTCGGGAATGAAGAGATACCCGCTCCCCAGGCGACATTGATGAAGGTCGTCGTCGAGGGCGTGCTCGGAGGTTCACTCCCATGGGGACTCGTAGCAATCGGCGTCGGGATAGCCATCATCGTTGAGCTCCTCGGCATACCCAGCCTGGCGTTCTCGGTCGGCGTGTACCTGCCGGTATCGACCATGGTGCCGATTTACTTCGGCGGATTCCTGCGACGATTCGCGGAGCGACGCGCTACCTCAAAAGAGGACGCCGAGAGCCGCCGCGAGCAGGGAATCCTGTTCGGCTCCGGACTCGTTGGAGGCGAGGGACTGTTCGGGGTCCTCATCGCTGCGTATGCCGCGATCACTTCGCTGTCGCCTGAAGGCATCGGACATGCATGGGCCGGCGATTATGGCCAGCTCTTCGCCGCACTGGCGTTCGGAGGACTTATGTGGTATTTCTACGGACTCGCAAAACGGAAATCGTAGATCGTCGAAGTCAGACGTGCCAGTTCTCGATCCGGAGCCCCCGAAAGGACTCAATACAGGAGTACCTGGCTATCCCAGATTTGGACGACGACCAACCGAGGTGTCCCGCAGGCCTTCGAGGTCGTCATCACTTAAAGGTGAACGACCGCGCGTCCATTCTGCTTTCTGATTTCTGCTTTCTGATTTTCCTGCGAAGTCTGCTACTTCTGGATCCAATATCAAATCACGCTGACTAAGCGGCCGTCTCAATACCAGGCCATCCAGACGTACGAGCCGGCTTAGCGCCACGTAGGTCTGCCCGTGAGCGAACGCGCCGCCTCCAAGGTCGACGATGACGCGCTCAAACGTCTTCCCCTGGCTCTTGTGGATGGTGATGGCGTAAGCCGGCCGTAGCGGGTACTGCTCGTACGTACCGGCAACCTCAGCCTCGAGCCGGTTGTTTCGAGCGTCGAAAACGTACTCATACATCTCCCAGCTGCCTCGTTCGACCTTTTCCACCTGACCACCCGGTCCACCCACCTCGACCTCGATGATGTCGTCCTTGAGACGCTTGACGCGACCCATCGTCCCGTTCACCCATCGTCCGAACGGATCGTTTCGGAGGAACATCACTTGCGCCCCCTCCTTGAGCGCGAGGCCGGGCGGCGCGGGGAGGTTGTGCTCATTCAGACGCGCGAATCGGCCGGTCGTCTCCCCTTCAAACAGGTACTGTTTTGTTTTGAGTCGCCCGATCTCGCGACGATTGATCGCATCCGCCACCCGGTTCGTGGCGGTCAGCGTGATCCATGCCTGATCCTCCGGCGGCTGGAATTGCGGAAGGAATCGCTGATTGAGCCGGTCCATGTCCGCCCGTGATACCGTCCGCGTACGAATCGCGTTAAGCAACCGGATGAACTCGTCATCCTTCTGCCGAAACACGTTGTCCAACCGCAGCATCTTGATGCCGGTCGATCGAAAGGCTCGCGCGGAAAAGAAGTACGGCGACGCATATTCCCGCCGGAGATACTCCATTTCAGGTCCCTGCTGGACGACCGGCGGCAGCTGGAACAGGTCGCCTATGAGGATCAACGGGATGCCTCCAAACGGCACACGCGCATCGCGCCCGTTGACGCGCAGAAACCGATCGATGCCGTCCATCAGGTCCGCTCTCACCATCGACACTTCATCGATGACGAGCGCATCGAGTGCCCGGTACATCTTGCTGTTTTTCGCACGTTTGATCTCTATCGTGGAGATCGGGGCAGGCGGAAATTTGAAGAACGAATGGATGGTCTGCCCGCCGACATTGATGGCGGCGACCCCCGTCGGCGCCACGACGGCGATCTTCTTTTTCGTCGAGGCCTTGAAGCACTGAAGCAGGGTCGACTTGCCCGTCCCGGCTTCCCCGGTGATGAAAAGGACGCCGTGGCTCCCGTCCATTGCCGACAGGGCGCGTGTAAAGTCATCCGTGAAGTTGATTTTCGGATGCTTGTCACGAGCCGTATTGACGATGTCGGATGAGGGCAACGGAGTATCGATGTGTGTGATGGCAGCAGGGCTCTCGAATATACGCGGGACGGGGCCTGGGATTACGCCAGTCAGGCCGGGAAGGCAGGAGTCAGGGGACCCTGACGGAGAACTCATCGCTCATCGAAGAGCGTGCGACGAGCAGTCGCCCTTCACCACCGGGATATTGAGTGGTCCCCAGGTAGCGGTTGAACTAAGCGCCTGGAATCGGTACGTGCCGGGTTGACGGTAGACGGTCAGGACCTTTGCATCGGTCTCGACCCCGCAATCGGGTTCGTCATTCCCCACGACCGCCGTCAGCTCCCCGATCACGAAACTATCCAGTGCGATCGTCACCGCGTCGGTGCTCGTGTTCGTCGTAAAGAACGTGATCGCGCCCTGGTTGCTCTCCGAGTTTTGGGGACAGGTGGTCACGTCCTGAAAGTCACCGCCGAAGCCCGTCGTGTCGGAGTAACCCAGCCCGATGAGTCGTCGGTCGAGGACCGGGCCGTCGTCCAGGTGGTTCACGACAACCGGTCGTCCGTCTCCGCCCACGATCGATTTGCCGTCATCGTCCACCCACACTCCCCAAAGGACGGAGCTGTCGTCTCTGGGTACATTTCCAATGATGCCCCAATAACGGAACCTGCCGGTCCCGTCGGCAGCATATTCGATGCACGTTTCGAACTCGGGGCTGCTCCACGATCCAACGACTCCCGGCTCGTCAAAACGAAAGGCCTGCTGCTCTCCCTGAAACTCGAAGCACTGCGCGCCGGCCGGAAGGCTGCCGGCCGAACAATCGTACGGACCCGTTTCCTCTTCCGAGGAGTCGCACGAAGCCAGCATAGCCAACAGCAGGAACCCGTACCTTCTCATCCGCAAGAGTTGACCTGATTTCACGTTTCCGATGTCTTTCCCAGTTGTCCAGCAAGCACCGGCTAACCATGATCACGGCCTGAAGTTCGCGTGAATGGCGATGCAAGACCGGAATCCCTGCGGCCCAGATGGAGCTACCTCAGTCACACGCGTGGGTACTCGGAATGTCCCGAAATCTTCCTGACGTCGATGCCTATCTTCGACGGTTCGTTTCCTGACCGCCAAACCGTTACCGAATGGCATCCCTGAGACAGCAACTTTCTTACAGCCGGAACACCATTCTTAAGCTGACATTGCTGACAGCGGTGCTTCTGACCGGTCATGCACGGCTGAGCGGACAGGAAGTGATACTCGAGCGCATTGATCAGGCTGTGGCCTCGCTAAACGGGCCGGCTGTTGCGTTCGGCGATTTCGATGACGACGGAGATATGGATATCCTGGTGTCGGGCAACACGGCCGTCGAGTTTCCGTTCCCCATAACGCGAGTCTACATCGGCACTGGAGAGTCGATGCGTGTCCCTCCCGGAGGCGGTCTTCCTCGCTGGTTTCGCGATTTTGAGGAGCGTGGGCTCGGAATCTCCGCTGTTTGGATAGGAGCCGTGGCGTGGCTCGACGCGAATCGCGACGGTCGCTTGGGCGAGTTTATCATCTCGGGGGCACGAAATGCAGAGCCACCCTATACGACCCAAGCCGCAACCTATCGTGCGGAAGGAGGCGGGTTTTCCCGAACGTCGGATGATTTCGTCGGCCTACTCGGTGGGTCGGTCGACGTCGGTGATTATAACAACGACGGCAAGGACGATCTCCTACTGACTGGGTCAGACGGAGTGTCTTACCGCTCGATACTGTATGACGGCAGCGGAAACGGTCAGTTCACTCCATCTTCCATCTCGCTCCCAGGGGTCGGGCTCGGCACCGGTCGATTTGGAGACTATGACGGAGACGGGGACCTGGACATCTTCCTGATCGGCGAATCCGACGCCGGGCCTGTGGCTCACCTGCTGCGGAACGACGGCGGGCAGGCGTTCTCGGAAGTTTCTAATCCTATCCTGCCGGTGGTTTTCGCCTCGGCTGACTGGGGTGACTACGACGCGGACGGCGATCTCGACCTGCTCGTCGCCGGAGCCAGACTAAGCCCAGTGCTTGCAGAGGGTCAGACCACTGTTTACAGAAATGACGGCGACGGCATTTTTACAGCCATCCAGGCGACGATCGAAGGTACCTATCACGGATTCTCACGTTGGGGAGACATGGATAATGACGGGCTCCTGGACATCGTCCAGGCCGGTGGTAGCGGCGTTACCCGGTTCGATCGATCGGGTCAGATCTACGTGAACCGGGGGTCCGATCAGTTTGAGTTCGCTTTCAACATTAGCGGTCTCAGGATTTCCGCAGGCGACCTGGGGGACTACGACGGCGATGGCGACTTAGATCTTGTCCAGCTCGGCCAGGGAGTTGTCGTGCTCTATCGAAACGAACACTACCTCCTCGAGAACCCGCCCCCGCTCCCCCTCGGCCGGCCGGATCCGCCGTCTGGTCTGCTATCTGCTGTGGACGGGAATGCAGTCACGCTGTCCTGGTTGCCGGGGTCCGACGAGCAGACTCCGCAAGAGGGGTTGTCCTACAACATCCGCGTGGGCACAGTCCCAGGATCTGTGGACATCGTGGCACCGCTCGCCCATCCGTCGAACGGCAAGCGAAAAGTCTCTCGACTGGGCAACGTGCAGATCAATCGCGCCTGGACCATTCGTGGCCTCGGTCCGGGAACGTACTACTGGAGCGTTCAGACTCTCGATGCAAGCTTCTCGGGCTCAGACTTTGCGGGGGATCAGACGTTCGTGATACAGTGACCCCCCGTCATCCCGAGCGATCCCCGTCATCCCGAGCGCAGCGAGGGACCCCTCTTAAACGCTAAACGAGAAACGCTAAACGCTAAACGAACCGTCATCCCGAGCGAAGCGAGGGACCCCTCTTCCGGGTTGGGTTCCCTCCTCGTCGGCTGCGCCTCCTTCGTCGGGATGACAGTCGCGTTGGAGGAGCGAAAGCACGAAAAGTAAAAAATCACAGATCCCCTTGCGCAGGCTCCGAATGATATTATCTTAGAACATACCGTTGCCCTCTATGACGAGTGAAGAGAAGAAGGCATCCGGGGCCGCCAAGGCATCGATCGGATTCGGAGCTGCGTTGGCCATCGTGATGTCGTGGACGGCCAACAAAGCGATACTTTGGGCCTTGGTGCACGGTGTGCTTGGATGGCTATACGTCATCTATTACCTCCTTGTAAAGGAGGATTGGAAGTGGCTCTAGCGCCATCCCGCCGAAGGATATAGGAAGCGACCAGTAGCCGATCCCTGCCGTCGGCTTTGTAGAAGTAACACCGCGACGCGCTTGCGACGCCCACCGTCGACAGCGCCGTCCAAGAATCCCTCGCCTGACGTTCAGGTAATCCCTGTCAAAACTGGAGGGTGGCGTTTTCATACATATTCCAGACCTACGCGGAGGTTGAAATGGTAACGCCGACTACAATGCGAGGACCCGTTCGGGGACGGGCGTCGCGTACGCAAGAACGACCCCGAGCGTCAGAGTTGAACCTCACGACTCGTGACCGGGCGGGCGCTGAAAAGACCGTCTCGATCGTGTTCGAGCTCTCGAGCAACACGATGGTCACGCTGGCAATCTATAACGACGAGGGGCGATTGGTCGACGTTCCCTTCGAAGGGTGGCTGTGGCCGGGTAAGCACCAGGTCGAATGCTGCATGAAGGGGCATACTCCGGGCCGGTACAAATGCCTTCTCGATACCCCGACGGTCAGGCTCGTCAAGTACGTCGATTTTCTGTTTTTGTGAATCGTTGTCTCAATCAGCCAGTGCTAACTCTCGGAGCAGCCTCGGGATAACAACCTCTTCGTCAAAGTCGGAACCCCTCGCCTTCGAGCCTGTGGCCAGCCGCTCACGCAGCTCGCGGTCGGTGATAATTCGGATCATGACCTCGGCCAACAGCGAATCGGCCGAAAGGCGTGACGAACGGTCCTTATCGCGGGATGGATCGCGCATCCCGTCGCGCGGACGACCGTAAGCCGAATTGCGTCCCGGATCCTCCCGCGATCGGCGATCGAACTTCGGTTGGGCCGGCGGCGTTTAGTTGCGTTCGTTGCTCTGCTTTCGACGCGTTTGGTTCAACAAGCCGCCGGCCTATCTGCCTGAATGACTAGACTCTTTCGTCGCCTCCTCCCAGCATTTCGGACGGTAATCCACCACCCTGCTGCAGTGGTCGTGGTGCTCATTGCAGTGTCGTTGGGATCTCTCCATTTCGCCCGCCAACTGCGGATCGAAACCGATTTTTCCAGACTTCTACCGGCTGACAATCCAACCGTCCAGGCGCTGGAGCACCTTCGGGAAACAGTGGGTGGCGAGAATCACGTAGCCGTCGTTATCCAGAGTCCGTCCTTCGAGGCGAATCGCGCATACGCGGAAAGGCTGATCCCGGCGGCGATGAGTCTGCATCGCCCGGAGTATCCCGAACCTCATTTCACGCGCGTCGAGTTCCGGAAAGAGCCCTCGTTCATCGCGAGCCATGCCCTTTACTTCGCGACCGACGCCGAGCTCGACCAGCTTCAGACGTATCTGGAGGACGAAATCGAGCAGTCCCGACTCGAGGCCAATCCGTTCTATTTCGATCTGGATGAGGATGACGGGGAGGAGGAAGGCGAGGCCGAGAAGTTGGACCTCGACGAAACGTACGACGAGATTGTACCCAACGAGTGGCCGATATCCGAGGACAGCATCATCATGGTCGTCCGCTTCTACCCAAGCGGCTCGAAGACCGACGTCGGCTTCGTCGAGAACATGTTCACCGATCTGCGCGCCTTGGTCGATTCACTCGCTCCCAAGTCCTTCGACCCGCAGATGGAGGTATTCCTGGGCGGCCGGCTTCTCCAGCAGATGATCGAGATCCGGCAGATCACCGATGACGTGCGGGGTTCATTCGGAGGCGGGGTCGGGTCGGTCCTGCTGGCAGTGATGATCTACTTCTTCCTGAAGGGGAACAGGCTCGGCGGGCCCGGTCGAAGTTTCAAACACCGCATGATGGCCCTCGTACGGATGCCGGCCGCCACGTTCCTGATCGCCATCCCCCTGACGATGAGTCTGACGTGGACTTTCGCCGCCGCGTACTTCGCCTTCGGTCTATTGAATCTCATGACGTCGACGCTGGTACTCGTTCTTTTCGGGCTCGGCATCGACTACGGCATCCATTTCTTCGCCCGGTACGCCGAGGCG
>DATKEJ010000398.1:0-10844 GCA_035512315.1 Rhodothermales bacterium
CCCTGGCAATCATAGCCGTGCTCGTCGGGCAGGTCGACACCGGGTGGACCTTTTACACTCCGTACTCCAAAGGCGTCAGTGACGGAATTCTCTGGATGACGATGGCCGGCTTCACAGTCGGATTTTCGACCATCCTCACCGGGCTCAACTTCCTGACGACAATCCACAAGATGCGCGCCCCCGGCATGACGTGGAACCGGCTCCCGCTGATGATCTGGGGGTTGTATGCCACGAGTATCGTGCAGATTCTCGCTACCCCCGTCATCGGCATAACGCTCGTGCTGCTGTTTCTCGAGCGGCTCATCGGAATCGGCATTTTCGACCCGGCTCTGGGCGGAGATCCGGTCCTTTTCCAGCACTTCTTCTGGTTCTATTCGCACCCGGCGGTCTACATCATGATCCTGCCCGCGATGGGGATCATCTCGGAACTCGTCACGACCTTCTCCCGCCAGCAGATTTACGGATATACGGCCATCGCGCTCTCGTCGGTGGCAATCGCCTTTCTCGGGTTCCTGGTTTGGGGCCACCACATGTTCGTCGCCGGCCAATCAGAAATCTCGTCGGTGGTCTTCTCCCTCCTGACCTACCTGATTGGAATTCCGTCGGGCGTGAAGGTGCTGAATTGGGTGGCCACCATGTACAAAGGGTCCATCTGGCTGCGAACGCCCATGATTTACGCGCTCGCATTCCTCTTCCTGTTCACGATCGGCGGCGTAACCGGGATCATGCTCGGCGTACTCGCCGTGGACGTCCATCTCCACGACACGTATTTCGTCGTCGCTCACTTCCACTACGTCATGATGGGGGGGACGGTGATCGCTTTCCTGGGCGGGATCCACTACTGGTGGCCGAAGATGTTCGGAAAGATGTATCCCCAGCGTTTGTCGATGGTGGCCGCAGGCCTGGTGTTCGTCGGATTCAATGCCACGTTCTTCCCGCAGTTCATTCTCGGAACGCAGGGCATGCCGCGTCGCTATTACGATTATGTGCCCGAATTCACTACGCTGAACGTGCTGTCCACCGTCGGATCCTGGATCCTGGCGTTAGGGTTGCTGATTACTCTAATTTACCTGCTCTACTCACTGCGGAGCTCTGCGCCGCGCGCCGGAGCCAACCCGTGGGGGGGAGGTACGCTCGAGTGGACGACCACCTCGCCTCCGGATCCGCACAATTTCCTGCGGACGCCCATCGTTCGACGAGGCCCATATGACTATCACCTCATTGACAAATGGATGCACGCGGCCGCCCAGTCGGGTGACGGTTCGACCGGTGACTCAGACGTCGGTAGCGCGGCTGCCTCGAAAACTGAGCTTGAAAATTAAGAATTAAGAATTAAGAATTAAGAGCCTTGGGTTGTGGCGTTCGACCTGCCCAGAACCTAGGATCCAGGAGCCAAGACCCAAGAAATGAGTAAAGTCGGACATACCGCTGTTGCCGACGGGCATCCCGCCCATTTGCAGCATCACTTCGTGAATTCGGAGCAGCAGTTCGATGCTGCCAAGATGGGGATGTGGCTGTTCCTGGTCACGGAGATTCTTCTTTTCTGCGGGATGTTTGTAGCCTATACCGTCTATCGAGCGTGGCATCCGGAAGTTTTCCAGGCCGCGTCCGTGCTGCTGGACAGAGTTTGGGGCGGGGTCAACACGGTTATTCTTCTGACGTCGTCGCTGACGGTCGCCCTGTCGATCAGGTCAATTCAGGTCGGAAACCAGAAGTGGCTCGTCCGGAATCTGATCCTCACGGTAGTTTTGGCGTTCGGGTTTCTGATCGTGAAGTACTTCGAGTACACGCACAAATTCCACCTGCACATCTTCCCTGGTGAGAATTACGCGTACGAGGGGCTCGACATGATGTACGTGCCAATATTCTTCTCGATCTATTTCGTTATGACGGGCATCCACGGCTTTCACGTGCTCGTCGGCATAGGGGTATTGTCCTGGATTGCGGTGAGGGCGAGCCGCGGAGCGTTTTCTCCGGAGTACTACACTCCAGTCGAAGTCTCCGGACTCTACTGGCACCTGGTCGATATCATCTGGATTTTCCTGTTCCCGCTGCTGTATCTGATTTGATTTCCCCGGACCCGCGTTAGAAATGGATCACGAGAAAGACGGTCACGGCCACCACATCATTCCACTGAAAGTCTACTGGGCGGTCTTTGGAATGCTCATTTTTCTTACCGTCGTGACGGTGTTGTCTGCGTACGTCGATCTCGGAGGCCTCAACGTTCCGCTCGCTCTCGCCATCGCCGGCGTTAAAGCAACGCTCGTCGTCCTGTTCTTTATGGCGCTCAAGTACGACAAGAAGGTCAACGTCATGATCTTCTCGATTGGCCTGCTGTTCGTTCTGGTTTTCATCGGCTTCGTTTTACTCGACACACTGTACCGAGGCGAGTTCGACCCTATTCTACAGGGCACCGTCGCAGAGCAGCAGGTCTCCGAGAGAGCGCTCGAAGTGCGACGTGACTCGATTGACGTCCTTCAAGGGGCGGTGGATACTTCAGGCGTCACTCAATAGACGTTCGACGTTCGACGTTCGACGTTGTATCTTTCACCCTTCGTTCCACCACTTGGGGTACAATGCGTATCACCGAATATTTCGAACGCTCGGAAGGACCGCTCATTTCTTACGAGATCATTCCCCCGAAGCGAGGAGGAACGGTTCGGGAGATTCTCGACCTCGTTGAGGAGTTGATGGTGTTTGAACCGCCCTTTATCGACGTCACGAGTCATGCGGCTCAGGCGTGGTACGAAGAGCTTGAAGACGGCACGATCCGCCGCCACGTGAAGAGAAAGCGGCCCGGTACGATCGGCGTCTGTGCAGCCATTAAGAACCGGTTCGGCATCGAAGCGGTACCGCACCTCCTGTGCCAGGGATTCACGCGGGAAGAAACCGAGGACGCCCTGATCGAGCTCAACTATCTCGGCATCCACAATGTGATGGCGCTTCGAGGAGACGATCAGGGCTATCGAAAGCCGGTTCGAAAGGACAGGAGCAACAATCCTTTCGCCGTGGACCTGGTCCGCCAGATCTACGACATGAACGCCGGCAGATATTTGGAGCAGTTGGCGGATGCGACGCCGACCGAGTTCTGCGTGGGCGTCGCCGGATATCCGGAGAAGCACTTCGAGGCGCCCAACATCAGCTGGGATATTCTGAACCTGAAGCGGAAGATCGAGGCCGGTGCAGAATACATTGTCACCCAGATGTTCTTCGACAACAGTCGCTACTTCGATTTCGTGGCGCGATGTCGATCGGTAGGTATCGATGTCCCTATCATTCCCGGCTTAAAAATTCTGACGGGCAGGAACCAGTTGCAGACACTGCCGGGAAATTTCCACGTCAGCATCCCGGAGGAGCTGGCGGCGGAGGCCGAAGCGGCGGAGGCCGATCGGGTTGCAGATGTCGGAGTCGAGTGGGCTGTCCGCCAGTGTGATGAATTATTGAGCGCCGGCGTTCCGTCGATTCATTTCTATATTATGCAGCGTGGGATGACTGTCAAGCGGGTCGTCGAACGACTCCGCAAGATGGCATAACAAAAAAGGAGAACGAAGCCATGTGCGTTTGGAGGCGAACGCTGGCGGTTTTCGTGATCGCCCTTGGAGGTACTGCGACCGCGGCGGCTCAGACCGACGTGTGCTCGATTCACTATCAAGCGTTTGACGGCCCGCTCGCTTCGACCGTCCCGGACGCGTCTGGCGACCTTTTCCTCACTTTTGCGGACGGGGCGGTCGATCAGCTCGTACACACGGATACTTTTGACGACGTCGTTCCCCCTCTCGCGCCGCCCGGCGGTTGGTTTGTAGCGCTTGCGAACCCGTCGGATTCCGGTCTGTTCTGGGGACGATCGGACGCGCGACTTATCGATCCCGCTCCAGGAACCGAGGCAACGTTTCACGTACTCCTGCATCCCCGGTTCGACGAGACTGCCGTCGATTCCGTCGAACTGCGCTGGCCGGTCGACTGTTTCACCCCGCCCAATGTCACCGTGCTTTCTATGGCTGCGTGCGGATCCGATGAGCTAATCGTGACAGACATGACCTCCGTCGGCGAGGTCGGCATTGGTCGGGGGTCAAGTTCCGTCTGGCATGACGACCAGATCTGTCTGGCGATTGGAGCCAGGGACGATCTGGTTGCATCCGTGAAGCTTTTTCTCGAGGGACCGTTCACCGGCTCTCAAATGTCGACCCCTACAGGGTACTCAGACCACATTCCACTGTCGCAGCCCTACTCCGACGCCGCCTTCGACGGGACGGTGCTCGACTTCGACAGCGTGCAGGTGGTAGCCGGCCTTCCGAATGGAACTGTCGACTGGGTACTGGTGGACCTTCGAGAAAGCGAGACCTCGCAATCCGCAATTTCGGCATCCCGACACGCGGCCATACTCCTTGAAGACGGAACAATCGTCGAGTCCGACGGCGCCCCGCTCCGATTCCGCGGAATTGCGGCCGGCGGCTATCGCCTAGTCGCGAGACACCGAAACCACGGCAGCGTTATGAGCGCAGACACGCTCGACCTGTCTGACGGCATCGGATCTTGGGATTTCACTACCGCGATCACGCAGGCCCATTCGGACGGCGGATCTCCGATGAAGGATCTGGGCTCGGGGCTATTCGGCCTGTTTGCGGGGGACGGATCGGCGGACGGTCAGGTCACCGCGCCCGATTTCAATCTCTGGAACGCAGCGACTACCGCAGGAGAAACCGGGTACCGTCGGGCTGATTACAACCTTGACGGCAACGTCACGGCGCCCGATTTCAATCTCTGGAACGCGAACACGACAACCGGCGCGAGTTCTCAGGTACCGGATTGACGTCACGGTTCCGGGTTCCGAGTTCCAAGTTCCAGGTCGCAAGTTCCAGGTTTCCGGTCATCCGGGGCTTGACCCGGAATAGAGGCTTTGCCCCTTCGTCCCGGCTGTCTGATGGCAATTCGTCTGTCCTGGATTCCGGCTTTCGCCGGAATGACGAGACCTGTAGGACCAGGTTAACCTGGAACTTGGAACCCGGAACGTGGAACATCGGATACATGCATTATTGAAAAGCCCAGGTGATTTGAATTCGTTATCTTTAATGTTCGCAGAAAACGCGACCGATCCCGTAGCTCAGTTGGCAGAGCATCTGACTTTTAATCAGAGGGTCGAAGGTTCGAGTCCTTCCGGGATCACAGGTTAGTCAGCCCTGACTAATTGGCCCAGGTGGTGGAATTGGTAGACACGCTGTCTTGAGGGGGCAGTGCTCGAAAGGGCGTGCTGGTTCGAGTCCAGTCCTGGGCACAGTAAGTGGGGGTAGTCTCACTGTGAGTAGAGGCTACCCCTTCACATTACCCGTGGGTTCGCAGGCGAAACCCACATTTCGTATACTCGAAAGTTGCAATCACAGGGGCCCAGTCATGAACGAAAGGTATCAGGTACGCACTCCCGCTGTTGTCCATGAGGTCTTCGAGGACGAGGTCGTGATCGTGAATCTGGATTCAGGGGATTATTACTCCCTCTCTGACGCCGGGGTCGCGTTCTGGAATTGTCTGCTCGCCGGGTGCTCCATTGTGGAAACGTTGGACGTGCTGATGTCGAGCTACGCAGGAGAGGAAGGTGCAATTGAATCGGCAGTGGGTGCGTTGATTGCCGAACTGGTACGAGCCGACCTCATCGTGCCTGGTAGCTCAGGTCAGACGTCGTCGCCGCCGGCCGGCAAACCGACGGAAGCCGGCGACCGACCTCCCTTTGTTGCACCCATTCTGAGTCGATATTCCGACATGCGCGACCTCCTTCTGATCGATCCGATACACGAGGTCGACGAGACCGGGTGGCCGCGTGTAAAAAAGGAATCTGACGATCCGTCGGCCGGGCAGTCTACGTGATTGGTGGATTGATGCAGCCGGGAATATATTTTCAGAAGGCCCGAGAGGCCCATGCATTTGCAGTCGAGCGGGCAGGTTCGATTGACTACCACCTCAGCATTGCGGGTCGCCGCGTCCGTCTGGTTTTCGCATCTGAGCTTCTTTCGAAACAGCTGACACCGGCCTTGATGCACCGTGTGAGCGAGCCCTCGACGGATAATGAAAACCTCACGCTGCTCGCGTGGGATACGGCAGCGACGGGCGTCAGGCCGCCGTCCCCGCCCTGGGGACCAGATGACTACCTCGCCAGAGGCCAGGTCCGAGGCTTCAACGAGGATGGAGTTCGTACCGCTTTTCATGTCGGAGTGAATGTGCTCAGTCTCTTCGAACATGCGACCGCGACAGCGGTGTTCTGGACGCCCGACGCGAGCACTCTGCCTGACTGGCAGATCGGGTCGCCTTTCTTGGCGATCCTTCACTGGTGGACGGAGGCCGCGGATCTCGACCTCGTACATGCCGGGGCGGTTGGGACCTCCGACGCCGGCGCCCTTCTGGTCGGACCGGGAGGATCTGGAAAGTCTACAACGTCGCTCGCGTGCGCCGGATCGTCGGGTTTGCGCTTCGTAAGCGACGATTACTGTCTCCTGGAATCCACGGGCGGGGACCGCGCTCACTCGCTCTTTAATTCTGCGAAGCTCGACGACCACAGTCTCAATCTTCTTCCTCGGTTCCGATCAGGCATCTCCAATCGGGGCGTGAAGGAGGGACGAAAGGACATGGTTTTTCTTGCGGAGCACGCGCCGGTTGAACTGGCCGATTCCGTTCCAATCAAGGTGATTCTGCTCCCAAGACCCTCGAACGGTGGCGTGACTCAGTTTCGTCCGGCCTCCTCAGGCGAGGCTCTGCGCGCCCTTGCGCCAAGTACGATCTTCCAGCTCTCGGGTGCAGGCCGCCGCTCATTCAAACGACTGGGAGCGCTGGTGCGACGGGTCCCGAGCTTCCACCTGGATCTCAGCCGTGATATGCGCGACACAGCCGCCGTTGTGAGGTCGATTCTCGAGGGTCTTGCATGAAAGTCCTTTTCTGGTCAGAACAATACCTGCCGGCCATTGGTGGGGTGGAAGTCTGGGGAGCCGGCCTCATGCGGACTCTCGCCTCGAGGGGGTACTCGTTCGCCGTCGTTACGTGCAAGCCTGATCGATCGCTTCCAGACGAAGAGACCATCGACGGCGTGGAAGTCTATCGTTTTCCTTTTCACCCGCCCATTGTCGAGAGGGATCTCCTCGGAATGCGTCGTTTGTGCGCTGAGATATCGGCGCTGAAGAAACGGCTCGATCCGGACGTGATCCACGTGAACACGACACTGCCGAGTATATTCTATCACGTCCATACGACTCGCGGCGACGATCGGCCGACGGTCGTCACCATGCACTCGCCCCCGCTGTTTCTGGACGGCACCCCCCAACTCTTTACTCAATTGGTCAGGGCGGCGACCGTCGTGACGGCCGTGTCGGACGCAACCCGCCGCCAGCTCATCCGGGCTGTCCCAGGGATTGACGATCGGACCGAGACCGTGTACAACGGACTGGATGCGCCCGACCTGCAGCCGGCGCGTCTTCCATTCGTCCCGGTACACATCGTTTGCGCCGGGAGGATCGTGGAAGACAAGGGTTTCGATGTCGCTCTGAAGGCATTCCGCCTCTTTCTCGAGGAACACGCGAACGCCAGGATGACCATCGCAGGAGATGGGCCGAAGAGACCCGATCTTGAAATCCTCGCCGCCGATCTCGGAATTTCAGATTCCGTCAGCTTCGCCGGATGGGTTGACCGGGCCGATATCCCCGCGCTGATGAATACGTCTACGATGGTGGTTGTGCCTTCCAGGTGGGAAGAGCCATTCGGCCTCGTCGCCCTGCAGGCGGCGCAGGTCGGACGACCGGTCGTTGCAACGCGTGTAGGAGGGCTTCCGGAGGTAGTGGTCGACGCTCAAACTGGGATGCTCGTCGAGTCAGAAGACCCTGAGAGCATGTGCTCAATAATGACGGACTTGGTGCGAAATCCGCAACTGGCCGCGCTGCTCGGGGCGCAGGCTCGCCGTCGTGCGTTGACTGAATTCACGATGGAAAGGTGCGCCGACCGTTACGACGATGCATATCGACGCGCGGTGGCGACGACACCTCTGTTCGAGACGTCAACACCGTAGGAGTGGAGCAGACCAATTGACTAAGCCCGCACCGCGTCTGAGCGTCGTCATCCCAGTCTTTAACGGGGAACCGTACCTGGCGGAGGCTATCCGAAGTGTCCTCGATCAGGATTACGATGACCTGGAAGTGATCGTGGTCGACGACGGTTCTACCGACGGGTCTTCGCAGATCGCTCGTCAGTTCCCCGGCATCAGGCTGGTCCGCCAGCAGAATGGAGGAGTCGCGGTTGCTCACAACGCCGGCGTTTCCCGCGCTTGGGGCGAACTGGTCGCCTTCCTCGACGCCGACGACGTTTGGGAGCCCGGCTCGTTAGCCGGACGCGTTGGCATGTTTGACGACGATCCCAACGTCGAGATGACGCACGGTCTCGTGGTAGAGTTTATCAGCCCAGGATTGAGCTCGAGCATCTCAATCGCTGATCGAAACCTCGGCACGCCAATCCGGGGACGCCTGTGCGGAGCAACGATGGTCAGACGGACGGCCCTTGATCGCGTGGGTCCCATGAACCCGGCGTTGAGGTTTGCGGGATGGATGGACTGGCTGATGCGCGCCGATGAGGTCGGGCTTCAAACCGAATTTTGCGAGGAACTGGTGCTGCATCGGCGAATTCATGGTGACAACCTCACTATTCGTTTACCCAAGGACGAATATGTGAAGCTTCTGAAGGGCGCTCTCGATCGAAGGCGACGTACCGAGGAATAATCGAATTGCACCATGGCCGAAACCACCAAACGTAAAGTTCTCTTTATCCTCTCGCCGGGTTACACGGGTTCAACGCTCCTCACGTTGCTGATCGCGACTCATCCCGACGTCGCGACCATCGGCGAGCGCAGGGCTTTGTCCCATCGTATCAAAGAGGTCGGGAACCTAAAAAATCGCTGCATGTGCCGGCAGGTGTTTCCGGAATGCGCATACCTTTCCGCGACGTACGAAGCCGGGCTTCGTGCACTGCCTTTCTATCTGCGCGGCGTCAGCTACACGCGTTTCAAAGTCAGCAGTAATCCTCGTCTCAATCACATTGCGTTTCGGCTGGCGCAGGAGACGGATTTCGGCCATGGTCGCAACATGATGACGCGATGGGTGTCCTCTCCATACCGGCGTGTTTGCGCGGCTAACGCTGCCCTGATGGATTTCGTCTTGGAGGCTGAGGGTGCGCGAATTTTCCTCGATGCATCAAAGAACGCGAGCGATGTGAGGCATATGAAGGCGAGTGGTCTGTTCGACGTAACGGTGATCGACCTTTCGCGGGACGGCCGCGGACGATTCTATTCACTGCTCAATCGACACCCCTGGCTGACCGTCGAGGAAGCGGCCCAGAGCGTCCTGCAGTTGCACGATCGACAGAAGGCGCTCCTGGCTGAGTGGGAAGGGCCTGTGATCCATGTCA
Source organism: Rhodothermales bacterium (assembly GCA_035512315.1). Classification (GTDB taxonomy): domain Bacteria; phylum Bacteroidota; class Rhodothermia; order Rhodothermales; family DATKEJ01; genus DATKEJ01. The sequence continues at coordinate 9,427 of DATKEJ010000398.1, forward strand.
GATACGAAGAATTGTGCCGGCGTCCTCTAGATGAACTCAGACGAATCGCAGTTGAGGCAGAACTCGATCCAGACGGCATGTCACTGGATTTTCCGCGAAGCTGCGAGCACTGCATTGGGAATGGAAATGTCGTCCATGCTAAATCGAACGAGATTCGCAATCAGGAACTCTGGAGAACGAACCTGGCTGCCGAGATGCTGGCCGTTTTCGAACGAATCGCAGGTGAAAGCAACCGCTCGTTCGGTTATACCGACTGATCATGGAGTCACCCAGGTTGTTTTGCTGGCCCGACAGCGTCCAAGAGTTGCTACTGAGAGCCACAATTGAAGAGTGTGATGCCGCCCGAAGGTCATGGGAATTGTGGACGCCGCAAATCGACATTGACATCCTTGAAGAAGGGTCGGTGCGACTTTTGCCAGAGACCTACACGCATCTGAAGTCGTGCGGTGTCGAACACGCACTGTTCCGTCTCATAAAGGGCGTGAAGCGAAAAACGTGGCTCCAGAACCAGCTCCTCTTCCATCAGGCCGGCGCTGCAATTCGAATCCTCCAGGGTCTTGGTCTGGAGACGATGGTGACCAAGGGGCCGGCTCTGGTATTGCGGCATTACCTCGATTACGGGCGTCGCCCGATGGCCGATTTCGACATTGTCATAAAGAAGGAGGGTGTTGAAGAGGCCGTCAAAGCGCTGCACGAGAACGGATTCAGACTCAAAGATCAGGATCACGATGCTTCTGATCGAAGCCTGACACATGCCCTTTCTTACGTCAATGAAACAGGAAGACAGTTCGACCTCCACTGGCAGGTGATTCCGGGATGCACCGACGAACAGCTGTTCTGGGATGACGCTACGCCGGTTGCCGTGGCGGAAACGATGACCCTGGCTCCCTCTGCCACCGACCTGCTCTTCCACGTCTGTGTGCACGGCCTCCGTCTGAATCGCGTGCACCCTTTCCGATGGGTCGTCGACGCCGCGGTTATCCTGAAAGACTCGCAGGTAGACTGGGATCGGTTTCGGCACCTGTCTTCGCGGCTCTGGATGGGGCATCATACCAGTGAGGCGCTCAAGTTTTTGACCAGGTTTGACGTTGATATCCCTGACCACGTTTTGTCCGCCCTGTCACGGAACAACTTGGCGAGCCTCCAGCGACTGGAGTTCGAGCTCAATACCGGCTTACGCCGGAAGTCTATTGGAACGCAGATTGCGATCATGTGGCTGGGCTTCAGTCGATTCGCGGATTCGAAAGCAGGTGGGTTTCGAATTGCACAGCTTCCGGACTATCTGAAGCGGATTTGGGGGGTGGACAGCGTGTGGCGTCTCCCCATCATGGCCGTGCAAAAGGGGATAAGGAGGATCTTCTTGAATCCGGCCGGCTGAATCAGGGCGTCCTCTGGAGGACATCGATGCGCCTGTCGGT
>DATKEJ010000399.1:0-6792 GCA_035512315.1 Rhodothermales bacterium
GGATCGACCTTTGGGGCCTGCGATGAAGCTGCAAAGAGTTATGCGGTTTCAGGCGGTCTTCCGGCCCGGTGATCTAGCTTAGCGGGATCCGGTGGGCGTTCTCGCTGACCCACTGATCGAAACTCATGAGGTCAGGATTGAGGCGCCGGGCCAAATCAACGGATCGGGACGCCCTGTATTGATCCTCGAAGTCTCGCTTAAACTGGAACATGTTGCCCACGTCTTCGGCTCCAGGGAATCCGAACCCGCGAAACACGTCGGGGTCGACGTTATTGTACCGGATATCCACTCCGAGGGCCTTCGTCAGTGCCGACGCCATCTCACTGCCGCTCACGTGACCGCCAGCGATCCCGATTTCCTTCCCAATGAACTCATTCCCGCGCTTGAAAATCCCGTAGGCGCACTTGCCGATGTCTTCCGCGGCGATGCTGGGCATTTTAGCATCTCCCAGGGGGAAAGTCAAAGCATAATTGCCGTTCTGATCCTTTGCCGGACCTGAGCCGAAGTAAATGAAGTTCTCCCAGTAGAAGGCCGTATTCAGGACAGTGGTGGGCACTGATTCGGTGAACAGCCGGTTGGCCTCCCCTTTCGCGTCGAAATGCGGCACCTTGTACTTCTCCATCAACGTCGGCATGCGGTCGTCGTCGAGCGGCACGAAATCACGCGTGTCATCGAGTGACGACCAGATGACGTGCTGCAGATTGGCAGCCGCTGCAGCTGCCGCCATGTTTTTCGCCTGCCCGAGTTCCTTTTCCGGCGAGAAATGCTCCCAGAAGTTGGTTACGCAAAACGCTCCATAGGCGCCGGAGAAGGCGCGTTCCAGGCTCTTCTCGTCATCAAGGTCGCCGAACACGACCTCCGCTCCCTGGTCAGCCAGTGCTTTCGCTTTGTCGCCGTCCGGATTGCGGGTGATTCCGCGAGCGGCGAATCCACCATCTGGATCGCCCAGAATCGCGCGAACGAGGCCGCCGCCCTGTGCGCCCGTCGCGCCAATGACTGCGATTATTTTCTTTTCACTCATGTCAATCTCCGTTTAGACGTGGGAAAGTCAGTATTCGCAGCGACACTGTGAGGTTCCGCACCGGAAGGTGTTTCAGTCCTTGAAATAGATCGGTTGAAATTTCGATCTTCCGTGGGATAGACCTGAACCGTGTTGTCTAGATGGCCTACGACGAACTTCTCGCGGATCGCATAAGGTGCTTCGCCGGCGTACCCAATGCGAGTGAAAAGAAGATGTTTGGCGGCCTGTGTTTCCTGGTTGGCGGAAACATGGCGTGCGGCGTTTCATCGCAGGGACCGATGATGGTGCGCGTCGGGCCGGATGCGTATGATGACGCCCTTTCCCGTCCGCATGCGCGACCCATGGATTTCACCGGGAAGCCCCTCAAGGGTCTGGTCTACGTAGATCCAGAGGGCATCCGTCGAGATGTTGATCTGCGGGAGTGGGTTGAACGCGGAATCGCTTTTGCCGACTCTTTGCCCGTGAAATAGGGCTGAGGCTCAGGGTGAGCGGTACACCGTGCCGCCTTTCATCACGAACTCGACGTCGCCCAAGAGGGTGGCGTCGTTGAGCGGGTTGCCGGTGACGGCAATGACGTCCGCGAAAGCGCCGGACTTGAGCGTCCCGACGTCGCCCGACATCCCCATCAAATCTGCGGCCTGAATCGTGGCGCTCTGGATCGCCTGAAGCGGGGTCATCCCGTAATCCACCATGATTCCAAAGTCGATTGCATTGTCGCCGTGAGGCAGGGCGCCGGCGTCGGTTCCATAGGCGATCTTGACGCCCAGCTCGAGGGCGCGTCGAAAGGCCTTTTCGTGCGCTTCAACGAGCTTTCGAGCGCGCTCCGACCAGCCTGATCGGGGACCATCCTCCATGTATACTGAGAAGGTCGGTACCCAGAATGTCCCGCGTTCGATCATCAGTTTCATGATCTCGTCGTCGAGCAGCATGCCGTGCTCGATTGACCGGACGCCTGCGAGGACCGCATTTCGCGCGCCTTCGCCGCCGTAAGCGTGGGCGGCGACCGGTTTACCGAAGCGGGCCGCTTCATCCACGACAATCTTGATGTCGTCGAGGCTGAACTGCGTCATCGGCTCCATGGTCTCGAGATTGACGTGCCGCGTCGTTCCCGTGGCGTAGATCTTGATGAAGTCGGCGCCGTTCTTGATTTGGCGGCGGACTTCGGGCACCAGGTCGTCTGAGGAATCGATGAGGGCTCCAAAGTGTGGCGCATCGATCTGCGGGGCCAGATCGTTCTGGTTCATGTAGCCACCGGTGATGCTGATCGAGAGTGTTGCGACCTGCATACGGGGTCCGGGGACGACGCCGTCGTTGATGGCGTCGCGGACAGCGACGTCGGCCCAGTCGGCGCCCTCGGAGTCGATGTCCCGTATCGTTGTGAATCCGGCCATCAGGGTCGCTTTAGCGCCGGCGACTGCTTCGATGGTTCGATAGGGGATCGATTTGTACAAGATTGGATTGAGCGCGCTGTAATCCGGTTGGATGGCGAGGTGCGTGTGGGCGTCGATCAGGCCTGGAAGCAGGGTGCGATTGCCGAGGTCGATGACGCGGGCATTTTCCGGAATTGCGAGGCCCGATCCAAACTCGGCGATTCGCTCACCCCGGACGACAACGACCGCATCCTGGATCATTTCACCCGACTCGACGACCAGCGCCCTGTCTGCCCGAATCACGACAATATCCGTTATTGCATTATCCGTTCGTTGGCACACCCCGTGTTCGGCTGTCAGACCAACGACAAGAAGCAACGACAGTGCGGCAAACCGCGGGCGTTTTGCGTACATGAAAGGGTTTCCTTTTGGGTTGGCGATTATAGGAGTGAGGGGTTTATAAACCTGTCAGGTCTTTAGACCCGTCAGGTCTTTAGACCCGTCAGGTCTTTGGGATGCACTCTTGTCAGTGTCGTTCGTCAAAAGGGATTGGATTCGCGTCAGCGAGCGAAGGAATTTTCGGGCATACTAACTCTATCCCGGAGCTATCAAAGATCCGGGCGGTGAGATTCATCCAGTTCCGTGGCTCTGCAGGATCTACCGAGCCGTCAGGCTCCACTCTCGCTCGAACCGCCGCGACCCAACAGCATCGCGATCACACCACCGACAATGGCGAGACGAACGGCCTGGATGATCGGGTCGAACATCACCGCGGTCAGGTCATAAGCATTTGTTGTACCGTACAGCACGAGACCGTAGGCCAAGGCGAGTAGAAGTCCAAAGATCGCTCCTGCCTTGGCTCCTGCGGCGAACGTCTTGATGTTCCCCCAACTTCCGAAGATGATAGTGAGAAGGATGGCTCCTGCGAGCTCGCCGAGGAAGATGGCAAGCAAATTGAGGTCGTCCATGGCCCTCATGTAGTTCTCTGCTGTCCCGGTGTGTTCAGCGAAGAAGCCCCGGAAAAGGAGTCCGTAGAAGATGTATCCGAGAACGAATGCTGTGATACTGCCTGCGACGGCGGCGATGATTGATTTGCTGTTCATGTTGATTGGTTAGTTGGAGGCGGAAGAAAAGTGGATCAATGTAAACCGTTCATACGGCCTTCACAAGTCAGCGACTCGGCTCGGGCGCACCAAGTATGGGATCGGACAAGAGTCCGGATCCGTTCCATGCCTCCCTGGGCGCCTCAGGCCCAGGCCGTAGTTCCGATCACGAGGCCCATTCCCGGGACGGACCGCAACTTGACGACTCGTACCCGATTCAGCCCGCCTTCCCTCATCCAGCCCGTCAGGCGTCCAGGGGATAAGGCTCCGCCGCCGCTGGTGACCGCAAAGTAGAAGTCGAGTAGGGCCGGAATTTGACCGGGAGATTTGGAGGTGTCAAACTTGAGAAAATCCGCGACGGCCAGGATACCACCTGATTTGAGCGACGTTGCGGCGCGAAGGATTACCCCCTGTATCTGAGATTCGTCGAAATGATGAAGCAGGTTGCCGGCGAACACGAGATCGTATCGGTCTGTCTCCATGTCTGCTTCGAGCACGTCGCCCGGGACGAACCGAACGCGGTCCGACAGACCGGTGCGGTCGGATGCGTCGAGCGCCCCTGGCAGATCGAGTACCGTGGCGTGGAGGCTCGGATGTTTCTGGCACATGGCGTCGGCGAAGAGCCCATGGCCGCCACCCATGTCGAGCATGGTGACTCCGCCCTCAGGCAGCGGCGTCCGTTTGACGAGCTCGGGGATGGTCAAGGCAGCCTGGGCGCGCTGGCCGCTCATGTAGATTCGCCAGTCGTCGACGGACAAGACTCGATGGAAATCGATCGACTCTCCAGAGCATAGATACTCCTCCGCATGGTTCATGAGCTTCATGTCGAGATACCGGTGGAGGAGGGCCTCGGTCAGGTCCGATTTCGCATTCGATCCCACCCATTTCCGGCTCATCGGCGTCAGGCCGTAGCCGCGAGCGCCCTCCGTGACGTAGCCGAGACCATACAGCGCCCGCAGTATTTTCTCGCATGCCGTAAGGTCCAGTCCACACGTGGAGGCAAGGCTCTCGGTTGACTGGGGGCCGCCCTGAAGCTCCTCGAACACACCGACCTTCACGGCCGCGAGGATTGTCCTCGACATCAGCATGCCGATCATCGTGTGTGCAAGCGGACTTGGAATCGCTCCGGAGGCGAGCAGTGCCCGTTCAAGCACCGATTCGGGTACGATGTCGAGTCTCACGAGTGGGCGATCCGGGTTGAGATACTGTGGCGGAGGTGAATGTAACGATGCCTGTCACGGCCGCCAATCCAGCCGACTGCCGTACCACTCTCGAGTTCTACATCACCACGATCTTCGTCACCTGCTCCGATTGGCGGTGCGCAGCGCGCACGAAATAAACACCCGAGGCGAGCCCGTCGGTTCTGAGACGCACCAACCCCCCTCCTTCGACCGAGGTTTGGTCGACGACGCGTCCCGTCACGTCGACGACGCTCAGCGTGATTGCCCCCGGTTCGCCGGAGAGATCGAGGGTGACGGTACCGCCGGATAAGACGGGATTCGGGAACGCCGCCAGAGCCGACGAGCGCGGCAGCCGGTCGGAGTCTGTGGAGGTGCTCAGTCCACCGAAGAAACGCTCTGCGTAGAGAAAGGCATCGGTCCCGATTTTTTCACCTACGATCCGACCCGGAATGTCGTCCGCCGGCGGATGTATCCCACCCCAGATTCTTGACAGGCTGCTCTGATCCGAGGCGTCCTTGTACATTGCCCACTGAAGCGTCACGTCGACGCTCGGGCCATCCTCGAAGACGAGGAACTCGTTCTTAGGAGCCTGAAACTCTGCCAGGCCGCCGGGGAAGTAAGGGTCGCCGGTCAGCCGCGTGAGTACCTCCGCGGCGGCTCTGGAGAAAGTGGAGTGTCCCGAAATATATCCGGCGAACGGGGGGGTTACGAACGACGGCCGCTGGTAGGGCCACCAACTCTCCGCCAGAATCCATCCTACGCCGGCTACCGAAGTGTCTGGATCCTCGACATAGTCAGGCCCCCGCCATGACTTCACTTTGACCTTACCCACGTGCTGCAAGCTGTCTCCAGCCAGCGGATCGTCCGCACCCACAAGCTCGATGACTCCGTCCACGAGAGGCATTCCATCTGGCTGATACGACGGCCCATCCGGATCCGAACTCTGCCCGCGATCCGCCAAACAACGAATCGCGGAAATCGGCCGGATGTAGTCGTACCAGCCCTTGATTCCCCAAACCGATACCGCGACGTCGTGCATAGCTCCGCCAAGCGCGATATACGCTTTGACGTCCCATTCGAGCGGATCCAACTCGGGTCCTTCGCCCCTGAACCGCCGATGTGAGAGTGGATGATCGCTCACGTAGTTCAGAATGGTGAACCAGTGGCCGGGAGGTGTTTCGGATGCGGGCCCGTCGGCCCAGAATTCAGCGAGAACGCGTGTGAAGTCGCCGCGAGGGACGATCTGAGGTTCGTAGGGTAACCCGGTCACAGGATTAAGGGCATAACCCTGTCCAGGGTTGCCCCCGTTGATCAAATCGTAGAATTGCGGATAGTCCGCAAAGCTCGCCGGGAATTCCGGGTTGTTGCCAAGCGCCCCCGGCGAGATATCCCACATCACCCCGTCGCTCGGATCGAGGTGGCTCGACCACGCCGCAACCAAGGCAAATGTCCACTTGTATGGGTCATCGAGACCGTCCGTGTTCTCCAAGTCCAGATAAGGCGGTGGACCCGGATCATGATAGACCCAGTAAGGAAAGTCGTGGCGCTCATAGATCGAAAGATCGGATTTCGACAGCGAAAACGGCACGACGAGTCCCCATTCGGGGCCCAGGAAGGCTGGGGTAGAGATTGGGATGACGTTTCCGGCCTGATCGATGAAAACCCGGAGGGTCAGCGGCTGCCACCGATTGCGGTCGACGATCATCGTGTCTCCAGGAATGATCGGCGCGAGCGCCGGGTTCACCGGCTCATAGCTCAGGTTCGTGTAGCCAAGCTGCTCGTTGGAGCCGTCCTGGAGCCCGAACCCGATCATGCAGAGCGCAATGTAGTTTCCCAACTCGGCCGGCGAGCCCGATGCGTGGCTCGACAGGGTGTTCGCCTGATCGTAGCCCAGCACGCCCATCAGCGAGTCAAAGCGGGCGAGTGTTTTCTCGGCGCTAGGAGAATTCCGGAATCGGTGCTGCAGCATCCGGTACGCCGCGTAGCTGATGGCCTCGTTGCGGGCCGCCTCGACATCTCCAGGAGGCACTGAGGGCTTCTCGTACGGGCATCCAAACCCGAGAAGTGAGCGACCGAGCAGGTACGTCATGGCCGTTTCATCATAGGCCGCCCACGCG
>DATKEJ010000400.1:0-9480 GCA_035512315.1 Rhodothermales bacterium
GTGGATCTTCGGGATAGTCGTGGTCCTCATTGGAGAAAGGGACGTCAAGCCCGGCGGTCACGTTTCGGGTGGACTGGGCCTCGACATCGTAAACGTACCAGTCCGGATATCGATAGTACACCATGAAACGCCCGCCCGGAGACAGGGCCGAAGTATGCTCGAGGCGCTGCGCGACCATGGTCTTCTCGCCCGTCGCCATATCGATCACGTACAAATCGAAGAATTCACCGTCCCAACTGAGGTCCTTGAAGTACTGCGCGGACGCCTTCCCCAACATCGTGCGAGGGTTTTCGGGAGCGCCGGAACCAAGGACGACGGAGTCGGCGAGCGCAACGGTAGTTCCGGAAGTGAAATGGTGGACGGCGTCGTACGTCCGACTCTGCTCGGATTTCCAGACCATCTTCTGCTGAGGATTGATGCGCGGATCGTTCCAATGCCAGACGTCGACCTCCTTCTTGGATAGGATGGCCTCAGCATCGTATGGATCCGGCGTTCCGGTGGAGTCCTGCTCCTCGGCGTCCGGTTCACGAGCCGGCCGGAATCCAAAAAAGAGTCGCTCCCGATCCTTCGACCAACGAAGCGCATTCTTTGCCGGTATGACCCATCCGGCCGGTGCGTCGGCGGCTCTTGCGATCTCGACGACCGACGAGCCGTCCCAGTGATAAACCGACGCGTCGGAAGCTCCGAGAAGGCTATCCGCTCTCCCCGCTACGAACGCCAGCCCGCTCGGGGCGTCTGCCTCGCGGGTCCACGTAAGATTCGAGTAAGCACCGTGTGGCCGGGTGTCGAGCGTGATTTCCGTTTTCGGATCTTCTGACAGATCCCGCAGATACAGCCCGTCGCGCATGCTGTCGGCCGCAGAGATCGCGTACGCCAGGATAGCGGCATTCTTGTCGAACGCGAACGAGCGGACGTAGGATATCTCGACATCCATTCCCGTCCCAAGCTCCCTCACGACGAGTTGGGCGCCGAGAGGCTTGGAGTCTTTCGCGTCGGCTGAGTCTTCGCCCGAGGCCGTGTCTGCATCAGACTCGATCGGAAAGTCGAGCCTGGCCAGCCACCGGGCATCAGCCGAAATTCCGAAAGAATCGACCTCCGCGAACGACTCTGTTTCACCCGACCGGAGATCGAGAACGGCCATTCCGCGTTTCGGCTTGTCCTCCTCCGCCGCCTCCTGCTCCACGAAAGGGGGCTCGAGTCGCATCGCCACCCATCGGCCGTCGGACGAGATCGAGGGCCGGCTTCCGAGTGGTACCTCGTACCGAACGTCCGACCCGGTCGATCGAGCGACAACCGCGCCGTCACCGCGATCGGGCACTTCTCGGAACACGACCCACCTGCCGTCATCGGAAATGGCCGGCTCCTTGATCTGGCGAAATTTCATCAGATCGGTGAACGTAAGGGGTCGATTCTGGGCGGCCGTTGGTCGCACGGCAATCCACATGACTGCCATTACCGCAAACCAGATCACGAATTGGAATCGGGGCCTCATACAGAAATTGATCCTTTGTCGATTGTTGTCGCCGAAAACATACCAATACCGACGGACACGGACAGGCAAATCGAGTGCCTTACATTGCGTCACAAAACTGACTCAAGAGTCGCCCGGGCGAGGCCGAACATGAGAGCCACCGGACTGCTCGTCTTAGATGATCTTACGTCTGCGAAGACGGCCGTGACCCTTCGGGTGTTGAGAACAGGGCGAACAAGCCCGGGACGAATCCGTGAAACTAACGTACTTTTAATATTCGCACCCAGGCATTAACGGCGCTTGGTGAGTCGCGCAGATCGGCTGTTCCACGTTTCGCGCCGTTGCACTGCTTCAATTTCTAGATGACCCGGAATTCGCGAGACGAGAAATGACAAAGCCGTCAGACGTTACGCAGCTCTTGACGAGTTACCGCGTCGGGGATCGGAGCCTCATTGACGAGCTGTTCCCGCTCATTTACGACGAGCTCCACGGCATCGCGCATCGAATCCTGTCAAACGAGCGATCTGACCACACACTGTCCACGACGGAGCTCGTTCACGAGGCTTATTTCAAAATGGTCGACCAACGACGGGTCGGCTGGCAGGATCGGGCGCATTTTTTCGCAATTGCCGCTCAGGCGATGCGGCGAATCCTCGTCGATTACGCACGTCGGCGCAACGCAAAAAAACGAGGCGGCTCGCTCCAGCGACTGCCGCTCGACGAAAATACCCTGGCGATCGATCTGCAGGCCGGCCTGCTTGTTTCACTGGATGCAGCCCTCGATCAACTCAAAGGGCTGAACGAGCGGCTCGCACAAGTCGTAGACCTGCGATTTTTTGGTGGGCTCACGGAGGAGGAAATGGCCGAAGTCCTCAGCGTGTCGGCGCGCACAGTTCGACGCGACTGGGTAAAGGCGCGGGCCTGGCTGTACAGAGAGCTCGCACCCGACAACCCGAAATCCATGGAAGGCCGGTAATCGACGGTTCGGTTTCGAGAACAGATGCAGGAACGAGACGCTGATGACCACTGACTGGGACCGGATTGAAGCACTCTTCGACGCAGCGATGGAGCAGCCGGACGCGCATCGCGCCGACTGGGTGGTCGCGTCTTGTGACGACCCCGAAATCCGAAAGGAAGTCCTCGATCTGATCGATGCCGATGCGCGAGCGGGTCAATTTCTCGAGACACCTGCCGGACTGTACGCCGCTGACTTGATTCGATCGGAGGAGATCGATCAGGTCGGACGACTCGGTCCGTATCGAATCGTGCGCGAAGTGGGCCGGGGGGGAATGGGCGCGGTTTATCTCGCCGAACGGGTCGACGGCCAGTTCGACCACCAGGTGGCCGTCAAGATGCTTCGGCCGCACGTTGCCAACGACAGCCTGGCACGCCGATTCCTCGCCGAAAGGCAAATCCTCGCGGGGCTCCATCACCCCAACATCGCTCGGCTGCTCGACGGCGGTGTATCGGAAAGCGGGACGCCATACTTCGTGATGGACTTTATCGACGGCATTCCGATCGACACTTACTGTGACGAGAATGCCCTGAGCATCGATGAGCGCTTGCGATTGTTCCTCACGGTTTGCGAGGCCGTCTCCTATGCTCACCATCAGCTGATCGTGCACCGCGACCTGAAGCCGTCCAACATCCTCGTTACCGGTGACGGCGCAGTAAAGCTGCTCGATTTCGGCATCGCAAAGCTCCTGCAGACAGAGGACTCAACTACTTCAGCCGTCGAGACGGGAACGGGCCAATTCCTCCTTACGCCCGAGTATGCAAGCCCGGAGCAGGTTTTGGGGCATCCGATTTCGATCGCCTCCGACGTGTACCAGCTCGGACTCCTCTTGTACCGCCTGCTCACCGGAATCCTCCCGCATCGATTCTCGAACCGGTCGCTGACCGACATCGCTCGTGTCGTGTCAGAGGTTGAACCGAGCAGGCCGAGTGCCTCGATCGATTCCGGCTCGGTATGGACAGAAGAGTACGGCCGCGAGAAGCTGGCGAAGCGAATCCGGGGCGATCTCGATGCCATTATACTCAAGGCCCTGAGGAAAGAGCCTGGTGGACGTTACGAATCGGTCGATCGTCTTGCTCAGGACGTCCGGCACCATATGGACGGGCGACCGGTTACTGCACATACCGGATCGGTTATCTACAGGGTACGCAAATTCGCCCGACGCAATCGATGGCAAGTGGCAGCCGGGTTCCTTTTTGTCATGCTTCTCGCCGGATACGCCGCCACGGTGACGATCCAGCAACAGCGGACAGCCCGCGAGCGAGACCGGGCGAAAGAGTATGCGACGTTCCTGACCGACCTCTTTTCCAGTCCAGACCCGTTCGACGCGTCATCGCCGGCCGATGCCCGTGACGTCACCGTTCGCGAGTTCATGGACACCGGGGTCGAACGGCTGCGGAGCCGCTTTGCGGGTGATGACGAACTCCGGATCAGCCTGTTCGAGACGATCGCCAAAGTTTACGAGAGCCTCGGATATCCCGAAAAGGCCCGGGATCTGTACGAGGAGATGGTGACATTCGCTATGGACCGGCACGGTGAGAGATCGGCGGCGACGATCGAGGCCCTTCAGTTTCTCGTGGGAGTGACGACCGATTCGACAGCGGCCGACTCACTCTTCGACACGCAGCTTGATCTCGCCCGAGAGTTCGAAGGAGAGACTGGACCGCTCACCGCTCGCAGTCTGACGCTGTACGGCAGATGGCTTGCCGAAAACGGCAAGTTCGACGCCGGCGTGGCTGCGCTCGACGAGGCCGTGACAACCCTTCGAAGGGCCGGCCCTGAACACGCAGAGGCACTCATTGGAGCACTTCTCTTCTCATCTCGGGTACACGGCACCCTCAATCGAATCGGCGCCGCGGACAGCCTGATCACCGAGGCGTACGCGCTGAGGAGCTCCGTTAGCGGCGACGACCATCCTTCGACCGCTATGATCGTAAGCCAACTGGCCATTGTGGCGGAAACGAAGGGTGACCTGGAAGCCGCGGAGCGGTTGAAACGGGAGGTACTGCGCATATTCGGCGAATCGCTCGGGGATCATCATAGTTACACGCTCGGCGCCGCCGCCAATCTCTCAGTCCTGTTAGGGAAAACAGGTCGCTACCATGAGGCAGAAGAAATGGCCTGGGAGATCTTGAGCACCAGAGAAGCTTATTTGGGACCGCAACACCCGGAAACCATCGGCGCACTGCAGAACACGGCGACATATATCTTGAGGCAGGGTCGCTTGGAAGAAGCGCTTCCGCTGTTCCTGGATGCGCACGCTCGATACAAAGCTGCACTTTCGCCCGACCACCCGATCATTGCCTACCCGCTGCTCTCTTTGACTGATCTGTATCTCCAGCTCGGCGACGTGAAGGCCGCAGAATCCTACGCCCGCGAGGCGTCGGCACACCTCGGGCGGGTACTCCCGGAAGGACATCCCATCGCCGCAGTTGCGGCTAGCAGGCTCGGGGAAACGCTGATGAAGCAGTCGATGTTCGACGAGGCTGAGCCGCTGCTCGTGACATCGTTTGAGCATTTACGGGATTCTCAAGGCTACGAGGTGTATCAGGAAAGAGCGCGAGAACGCGTCACTTCGCTCTATACGGTTATGGATCGACCGGAGGATGCAGAAAGGTACAGGTCGATGCCATCCGAAGACGGGAGGTGAGATTTTCCCGTTCCGTCATTCCGGCGGAAGGCGCCATTTGATTTGGATCCCGGTCGAGCGTGAGATCACCGCGCAAAGCAGCACCCCACGCCGGACGGACCAGGGACTCATTTCACGAGCACCAGCTTCTTCACGTCCTGAAATCGTGATGCTCCAATGCCCTCCGCCTGAATGGCATAAAAGTACACGCCGCTCGCAAGCCGCGACAGATTCACCGTGACCTTATGGCGACCGGCATCCAGTTCCCCGCGTCGGAGCGTCTGCACGCGCTGCCCCAGCACGTTGTAGAGCGCGATCTCCACTTCCGCCAATCTCGGGCAGGTCGAAAGGGATGGTCGTCGACGGATTGAAAGGATTCGGGTAGTTCTGGTACAGCGCAAACTCTGCCGGCAGCTCGCGCTGGGTCTCTTCGACACGGACCAGCACACCGGTATCAGCACCTGATTTGAGGGGCTCGCGGTTGCCGGCGTTGTCGGTCGCACGGGAGAAGTACCGGTACTGAACGTTTTCCTCCCCGGCGAAGAGGAAACTTCTTTCGGTCAGTCCGCTTGCAAGGAGATCGAACGGGCCGTTGTCGCGAGAAACGTAGACATCGGAGCTCGAGAGACCCGAGCCGGTATCCGACCCCTCCCACTCGATCGAAAAGGCCACACTGTCCCGTTTCCACGGCAGTGGGCGAATCCGGCTCGTCGGCAGGTCGGCATCGATGGTGTTGATGATGGCAGGCGTCTCGATCGGGGCGTTCAGGTCGAAGACGATGCTCGCCAGGGCCTCGATCTCGTCACCCGTAGCGGCGTCGTCCCGGGGGTGGACCCTGTAGCTCACAAAGCCCTCGCCATCGCCGTTATCGTTATTGACTGGGAGGAAACCCGCGAAGGGATCGTCTCGCGGCTGATCGCCTGTTTCCGGACTGACGGAGGAGAACACCCAGAAGGCCTCGCGAGCCAGGATGTCGATTCCGGCCGTAACGTCCACGAAAAGCCCGAGCGAGTCGGTCACGTCGAGCCGGGTGCGGTAGTGACCGGAATTCTCCGGGGGCGAGAAGATGAACGAGCCGAATCCGAAGTCGCCGAGGCGAAAGCTGCGTGCGTCGACATCAGCGTCGAGCGGATGCCTAATCTCGACGACTTGAGCGGGCGCGGTGGCAAGCTCCGGATCGTTTTCGAAGCGGATGGTGTAAGGCAGGGTTTGCCTGACACCGACCCAGGCTTCGTCCCCGTAGCCTTCCGGGCCGATGATGTCGTTTGGGTCGCACCCTTTGTCGACCGGTTTGCATTCGCTTTGGGGAACTGACCTCTGGTATTTGGGATCGCATGCACGCCCGAGACCGAAAGCGCACACCCCAATGAAACTTCCGCCCCATACAGGTGTGGCGGCTAAAGCGAGGGCTCCACCTAAGATCGGACATAACAGCTCTTTATGCTCGCGGCAATTATCACGCTTTCGCTCGAGGCAGGCCAGTCGTTGAGCCTGCTGGTCTTGGCAGGTTGGAACAGGGGGCGGCGGTGGACATGGGTGAGGGAACGAAATGAGTCCTGCCCCACAAGTCGGCGGATTAGGCGGAGGCGGCGGCGGCATACAGACCGTCCCCTGAGATGTGATAAAGGGGAGGTAACCATTCGGACACACATTACTTTTTCTTGCCGGAACCTCTGTAGAGTCAATAAGGCCAGCTATGTTGTAGTGGGTAAAGTGCGTCCGCATGAAATTATCCCTGGAGTTGGCCACTTCAAGGAGTAACGGATCTACATCCAAAGGACTCTGAAGGATCAAGTTTCTCAAGTAATCGAGTTCGCTGACAAGGTCATCGATGAATGAATCTGTTGTCGACACGCGCACCTGCAACGCAGACCTGAAGGCGACATCGTAAAAACCGGAGAATTCAACGGAGGCATTTATCGTTTTACCTGGCGCGACGTTTCTACCCACGAGAGGAATTACCACCTGTTCTCGGTCCCGGGTATAGAGATAGTTGGAGAAATAAGGCCTAAAACCGAGAGGGACCAAGTCCACCACTTGAACCCATTACTCCGTAGCACAGTGCGCACGGTCCGGTCGGCAGTGATGCCCATCAACAGATAAGGAACATCGACGTTGCCCACGTTCTCCGCTTCGTAGAGGTAATTCGCGGTACCCCCGGCTCTAATACGTTCCGGAGCTAAAGTTCTGGTATCGATCTTGAATGGTGCGGCCGGCTGTACCTTGAAACCCTGCGCCAGGATGGTCGCGCGCCCGTCTGATTTCACCACAGTAAGGTCATATGTCCCTACAGGGACCGCATCGAGTTTCCATCTCACAGTCATCTGGATCGTGCTTGGCAATTCAATCACCCGCCCTTCCGTCACCTTGGCATTGCCTCGGGTAAGCTGAATCGCCGCTACCGAATTCAGTCCGGCACCTTCGATTTGGGTCGTGACCTGCCCTTGCCCTCCAACGCTGGGTGAAATTCCCGTCACCTCGAATCCCAGAACTTCAGCGAGCACCGTAACGGTCTCCTTCTCGCCCGTCGTGCTACGCGCCAGGACCTGTACATAGTACGAGCCGGCCTCGGTCGAGGGCAACACGAGCGCCTGGTTCGCAGTAAACGGATCTGCCGCGGCTACGTCGGCCTCGCCGGGCATTCCGGTCGTTTCGAACGAGGCGTAGAGTTCGTTTGCCGCGTCCGGCATGTCCGTCGTAAGGGTGAGCCGAATGTCCTGGTCGGCCGCCGCTTCGAGCCGGTAGTACCGCGATTCGCCCGCTGCCAGCGTGAGCGTCTCGGGGACACCGGGCACGAGTTCGGGCACATCGACTTCCATCGCACCTTCCGAAACGCCCGTGTTGTTGGCGTCGTCGGTTTCGCGGATTGTGTTCGTGATATCGGTGCGGACGATTGCGTGGTACATCCCCAGGGCGACACCCGGTAATACTTCCGTCACCTCGCCGGCCTTGTCGAGGCGATAGGTACGACTCGCGTCAACCTGCATCGCCGCCTCCATTTGAGCGCCCGGGGCAAGGTCTATCTCTCGCTCTATTACGCCCAGGATCGGGTCGTCGATGTCCCAGATGTCATCGGCTGACACGAAGACGACTTCCCGCATCAAGCCAAGGGCCGGGTTGTCACCCTCATTCGTGACTGTCCACGTGACCTTCGTCGAATCGCCAGGCGTGGCGGTGTTAGGCACTGTGACAGCACTTACCACGAGGTCTGACGGTGCAGGCAACGTAAGTTGCGTTGCGACCGTGGAGAGGTTATTCCCCTCTGCAAGGTGCTCATAGACGTCATCCCGGCGGTCGGTCTGGACGAGGAATACATAGGGACCTGAGGCAAACGCCGGCACCGCGACGCGCATTGTGTCTGAGTAGCTCATACCGGCGGCGAGGTCGCCGCTGTGTTCGCGTGTACCAAGCAGCACGTCGTTCCGGTCGAGCTTGCCGTCGGGTGATAGGAATACGGCGTCGAACCAGCCGGCGTTGTCGGCGCTTGAGCGGGCAGGACCGACGCCTTCGTTCGTGACGGTCCAGTGTACCACGGCCGGCTGTCCGCCCTGGACGGCGTCGGGCGCCTCGACTGCCGTCACGCGCACATCTGCAGGATCCGTCAGTGCAACGGTGAGGGGGACTGTCGCAAGGTTGTTCTCTTCGTCGACCTCCTCGAGGCCTTCTCCCGCATCGACATCGACAATGAGGAATAGTTCTCCGAACAGCAATTGAGTTGCCCGAGAACGGGTTTTCAGGTCAGGTGATCGAGGTCCGCGCCTGTCCCGTCGAAACGAGCAACAGCCGTGGCGGCAACGAGTCTGGTCACACCTGCGGTCCGAATCTCCTCTGCGTTACCATCGACGTCGGCTTCAACGATCCGCCAGGCCGAATCGGCACCTGCGCGATACAGCAGGTCGAACTACCTTTTATTACGCGCAGAGTGCACGGGAATCCGGACATCCGCAAGGAGTAGAGGTTGAAACAGAACCAAAAGTGTTGAGGGTGGAAAGGTTCGAAAGGAAATGGTCGAGGCAGGCAATTTGGGTGCCGCCGCGCGGTACGAATTGGGAGCACCTACCGACCTCGACGCCGAACCATAGATCGAAGCGACTAGTGACCAACACATCCAGGTGAACCGATACCAAACCAAGGGATGATCGACAGGTACGCCCCGGTTGCGTCCGCCATTCCCTCACATTAGTTTGCGGAATCGTCCTTGGTCCGAATATGCGGCTGAGGCGTATACACGTTGAACGCGGTGGGAAGAATTCCCCCGGGCATAATCGTTACATATCCCCTGCCATGCATAAGAAAATAGACCGGCGCGGGAGCCAGAAGTGGCATCCGGCCCTTCTTCTGCCCTTGTTCCTCTTCATCCTTCCT
>DATKEJ010000401.1:0-9984 GCA_035512315.1 Rhodothermales bacterium
TTTCGCGGGCTCAGAGAAGTGGTTGCAGGGCGATGATCGGAGGCATGCGGAGCGCGTCGGTGGCAATTCGCGAGTAACGGGATATAGTCGTTGCGTCGCCAGAATGTGCTTGCATCTAACCCTTTCGTACACAATATTATATTCCCACTAAAACCATAATTATCCAAACTTCCTAGGATGATCCCTCCGGATCAAGCTGAAGGGAGAGGAGCGACATATGTCAACAAAAGCTACAATCTTTGTTTTGGTCCCGCTTTTCGTTCTTGCCCTCGCGCCGCAATCGGTCGTAGCTCAGGCGCAGGGGGCGTGTTGCGAAATCAGCAGCGGCGCGTGCCAGGTGGTCGGTAACCAGAATGCTTGCGAGGAGGCGCAAACCGGCGTGTTTCAGGGAATCGGAACCACGTGTGATCCGAACCCCTGCGAGGCGCTTCCGGTGGAGCTTGTCTCATTCACTGCAAAAGCGATCGAGTCAGGTACCGTTCAGCTCGCATGGCAGACAGCCAGCGAAATCAATAATGCCGGTTTCGACGTCGAGCGCGAGGTCGGTTCAGGCCTCTTCGAAAAAATTGATTTCGTTCAGGGACACGGGACGACCACGGAGCCGCAAGCCTATTCCTACACCGTCAGGGGCCTTGATCCCGGACAGTACACTTTCCGTCTGAAGCAGATTGATCTGGACGGCGCCTTCGCGTACAGCGGTCAGGTTGAGGCCATTGTCGAGGTCCCCGGTCAGTTCCTCCTGAAGGCTGCGTACCCGAACCCCTTCAACCCGTCGACGACCGTCAGCTTCGCCGTGTCGCAGAAGCAATCCGTTGCTTTGAAGCTCTACGACACGACCGGGCGACAGCTCCGCGTGTTGTTCGAAGGGACTCCTGAGGCGAATAGCCTACAATCGGTCCGTATCGACGGGAGCGGTTTGTCGTCTGGGATGTACGTCGTACGCTTGGAAGGCGCATCGTTCTCCGAGAGTCAGGAGATCGTGCTGTTGAAATAGTCTTCTGTCCCGGGTCCCACCATACGGGTCAGAGAAGGCTCGCAGACGGCGATCGTCAGCCGATCAGCGGCTGACTGCGAAGCGTTTGTATGCCTCGGGAACAGGTACGTCCCGATCTCATCGTCCCTCTTATCCACCCGGGATCGAATGAGGACAGAATCGGGTGGCAGGATGCGTCGGGAGGGGGGAGCCGTGCCGGAAAACCGAATGCAGACGGACAGGTCGTCCGTGTTCAGCCGCCGAGAAGCGTCCTCGTTTGAACGGTTTCCTCGTGGTTTGGACCTAGGGATGCGGATTGAGTCTGAAGGGCGGAGTTGAGGAGGATATCGGCCTCGTCCTTTCGTCCGAGTTCCTGCAGCAGGACGGCCAGACGGATCTGAGCGGTTGCCGTTTCGGGGTGATCGTCACCGAGACGTATGGTCCGTATCGACACGGCGCGCCTGAATTCTCGTTCGGAAGATAGCGGTTCGTCTCTCAGACGGTAGGCGTCCCCAAGTCGAATGTGCGTGATGGCGATCTCCGGGTGGTCTGCGCCGATCTGATCGATCCTCGTGTTTAGGACCGTTTTCAGAAGCTCGATGCCTTCGTCGACATGGCCGGCGCCTGCCAGAGCCGAACCCAGGTTCTGCTCGCATACGGCCGTATAGGGATGGCGCTCGCCCAGCCGGCCCCGATATATGTGGCATTCCCTGCCGAAGTATTCCGCTGCTTCGGCATAATCACCCTTGTTACGAAGTACCGCTCCCAGATTGTTGAGACTCGTCGCGACGTCCGGGGTGATTAGAAGCGAGGATTTCGAGTCTGATCTGGAGTGCTTCGCGATAGAGCTTCTCGGCCTCGTCGAACTGTTTCAGATTCATCAGCACCATTGCCAGGCCCGAGATGTTCTTTGCCACGCTCCGATGCTGGTCGCCGGCCAAGGATCGCCAGATCGCGAGGGACTCCCGAAAATTGTTCGCAGCACTTTTGTACAGCCCCAGTTTTTGCTCGATCCATCCAATGCTGTACAGTCCGCGTGCGACTTGCTCCGAATGGTGGCCGACGGTCTCCTCGAATATGGATACAGCCAGCCGGGGGCAGGACGAGTGCCTCTTCGAAGACCATGGTCACAAACACCCATTGATCGCCGGGGACGAACGACAGCGGCGGTTCCGTGCCATCCGACTTTACAGTTTCAGGGGCGTTCGTCGACATGAGAACGGTGCGTAGCTGCGGCGGGACCGGACGTTAACGCCGGATGGGAATAATTGCAAGAGACCGTCAGGACCTCCAATCTTCCTCGTTTTACAGCGAGCCACGACGCGTAGGGCTCGTTTTGAGCGCGTTACGGAAGACGGGCATCCCGCGAAACCCAACGATCACAACGTTACCGATGATCGATGATCGAAGTCGCTCGCTAAGTGATCCGAAACCCCGTAGGTTTGCGCTTTGACTTTTAATCATCACCACCGGGCGTTATCACCACCGAAAGACGCGCGTCATACTTCCACCCGCTCGAGCCTCAGTTTTCAATGAGCGTCGATACCGGAACTCCGGAACTCCCGCGCGATTTCTCGACGTTGCTCGTCGTAAGCGACCTGCACCTGGGCCCGGGGCAGGACCTTCACACTCTTCGATTCGACCCCAAGGAAAACTTCATCGCAGACCTGGCTTTTGGCGAGTTCCTGCGCGCTCACTCTGCACCGATTGATGACAAGATCCTTCTCGTTCTGAACGGCGACATTTTCGACTTTGCGAGGATCAGCGACTACCCGAAGTCGGACGAGGATTTCACGAGCTGGCGCGACGAGCTTCACGCGCTCGGTCAGGATCTCCCCATCGCGGAGCTGCGAGAGCTGCACGGTTCCGAAATCGAGTATGGATTACGCACTGACGATTACAAGTCTGTGTGGAAGCTGATCCACATGGCCAGAGGCCACCCAGGCTTCTTTCGAGCGCTGGGTCGATGGAATGCGGAGGGGAAGTGGATGGTGTTTGTCAAAGGCAATCACGACCTCGCGCTGCACTGGGAGCTGGTCCAGAAGAGCATACGTCGTGAAATTCGGCGGGTGACGCGTGAGGCCGTTGACGACGGTCGCATACTTTTTGTCGACGACTTCCTGCAGATCGACAACGTGTACATCGAGCACGGCCACCGATTCGAGTCATTGACCACCGTGCAGGGTCCGCCCACGCTCCCCGGCGGCTCCGAGCTGCGCCTCCCACTCGGCTCGTTCGTCAATCGCTACGTGATCAACGACCTCGAGGGTCTCGAGCCGAACCTCGACAACCTGAAGCCGATCGATGCGTTGCTCTGGAAACTCGTGCGCCGGCATCCGCTGAAGATCTTCACCATCATTTTGCGCTCGCTTCCACTCCTTCGGCGTGCCTTCAGGCCATACTGGTGGAAGCATTGGTTCGCTTTCGCCTTCTTCTTCATCACGCTGCTGATTCCGATCCTATCGCTGCTGGCAATCGGAGCCGTTCTGGCGTTCCCGGGCCTCGCTGCCTGGGTGCGCGACCTGCTTGGCGCGTGGAGGGGCCCGCTCGGGGTCGTCGGCGTCCTGCTGCCGTATATCGTCGGCGTGCTGCGCGAGATCTGGCCGAAGAAGAAACCCGAGGTGGGTGAGAACTATTTCGCCCAAGGCGTCCACAATGCGATTGCCGCGCGGAGCTTCGCCCGGAAGCACAACACGATCTACGGCGTTCTCGGCCATACGCACGAGCCTGATGTCCAGACCCTACCGAAGCTCCACAGGTCCAACGTCGTGTATATCAACAGCGGGACGTGGATCGGAACCTGGAGCGAAGACCGCCCCGAGCTGGCGGGCAGAGTCGTTCAGTCGTTCGTTCGATTTGACCGGCAAGGCGATGAATACGCACACCGTCACCTTTGCTGGGAAACCGGTGCGAGCCGATCCCTGGATAGTACCATCCTTGCGCCGCGCGGGCCCCACGGCTGGCGCACGCGCAGGCTACCCCATCAGACCCGGTCAGGATGACATAATTCCCAGCCCGCATTCCACGAACCAGTAACTCGAAGACTTGAAGACTTAGAGACTAATCAACAATCACCGTGAGCCCTCTATTCCACCTCCGCGGGTATCCCGCTTATGATCCGCTCGACGCGGTCCCCATACGGTCGCGATTTCTCCTGGCGATGGGGGTGACGGCCATTGTCTCAGCAGCATTCCTGACCGTCGTTTTCGAGGTGCTGAACATAGCCACGCTGCGGTGGAGCTGGCTGATGTGGGTCGAAACTGCGGCAATCGCGCTCATCTTCGCTCCGATCGTCGTCATCCTGAGGAGGAGCAGCTCGGTGCTGCTCTCGCTGCTCCTGTTGTTTACGATGTTTCCTATAGAGCTGTACGTCCAGTCTGCCTATCGGGACGTGGGGGCTGCCGCGCTCTGGTCGTACACACCCGACGGCTTGTTGGGCGGACTTCCGCCCGTCGTCCAGTTCATCATCGTGTGGGTCGGCGACGGCATCGTCGTCGGGCCCATCGCGCTGTGGCTGACGCGTCTCGTTGCCGGGATGTTCTGGCGGAACAGGAAGAACGGTCCCGAGCTGGCGCTGTCAAGTCACTACAGGGAGCTTTTCTCCGATGAGTGGACACGGGAGACGGTAGCCAAGCCGGCGCGGGACTTCTCGTTCTACATCCTTCTCGGCGTCGGGCTGGCCTATGCGAGCTATATGATCGTCGTCTTCCTCGGCTTTTTTGGAACGTCGCCCTGGCCGCCGGCCGTCGGGGACATGCTGCGGCAGAGCTTTGAGAACCCGGCGCTGACCATCAACACCATGATCAAAGTGGCGATCATGGGCGCTCTCGCTCTGGCGGGCGCGTACAACCTCGCGCTGAGATTCCACACGTCGCTCGCTTTGCTCGTCGGACACGGCGTGTCGACCGTGTTCTCCCTGTTTTTCTATTTCTATGATCCCGCCGGTACCCCGTATCGCGACTTCCTCCTGACCTCCGCCATCGTCGATACCGTGTTGGGCGCGTTCTTCGTCTACGTCATGGTCAAGTACAAGTCGTATGCCGACGATTACAGCCGCGACCGTGAATTCCCAGTGTTCTACTCGATCGCGCACAGGGTGACGCGGCTGTTTTTCCTGATCTTCGGAAGTGTACTGGCTTTGATCGTGCCCGGTGTCTTCCTGCTCCGAATGCTCTTCGACGGAACGGCCGGCTGGCCGGCCGTCTACGGTTTTCCCGATCCGCAGGTGTGTAACACACTGACGAAGTATGCCACCCTGAGCTTCCTCGCGTTCATGATCGGACCCCGCGAGGCGCTTCGCGAGCGACTCGTGGGGGTGATCCTCCTCGGATATGGAACGAGCGTTGTGGTCAGCTCGCTCTGGCTGCTGTTCGGCGACATGTTTGGGGACGTGGCAGTGGCCACGCGCCACGGAGGGTCCGTGGTGGTGGACTGGTACTTCATGCTCAACGTCGTCATGGACGGGATCGTTTTCGTCAGCATCCTGGCCATCCGGAGGATGTTCTACAACGTTGAGTACACGATCACGTCTCTGGGCCCGGCGTCAGCGAGGAACGTCATGGCGGTGCACGCCGCCCTGTTCGCCGGCAATCCCGACGACAGCGCCACTATTCTCAGCAGCGTCGATCGTCACATCGGCGACATGCGCGGGCGGAAGCGGGGACTACTGAACTTCCCCTTCTTCCTGCTCGAGCACGTTCTCACGTTCATCAACGGCCTTCGCCCTCCGATGTCGGTCATGAGTCGCGACGAGCAGCGATGGTTTCTGAGACGATACATCCTTCGGCTGCCGCAGGAACGGACGCGGGCGATTGTCCCGATCCTGGCGGAGATCGTGTACAAGCTCGGCACGGCCGTTCATGCCCTCGTGACGCTTGCCCACTACAGCGGCAAGCGAGGATGGGGGGATACGGGGTTCATCCCGGCCGACGCCCGGAAGCGACTGCAGGGCGATTACACGCCGCCTGGAGTTCGCCCCCCCTCTTCCGTGGCCGATCGGCCGAAGGGCCCTGAGGATCCGGCCAACGAAAAACCGTTGACGCAGCCTCCACCGGTAGGCGCCCGGGTGATAGCTCCGATCGTCGTTACCCCGATCACGGCGCCGAGCATCCCCGACGAGGTGGACTATCTCGTTGTCGGCTCCGGCGCGGGCGGAGCGACGATGGCTTACCGTCTCGCGACTCAGGTCGGTGATCCAGCGAAGGTACTCGTCGTCGAGCGCGGCGGACGGTTCTCGCCACTGCAGGACATGAGCGAGGACGAGATGGAGATGACCCGCCGTCTGTACAAGGAAGGAGGCCTGCAGCAGACGAAGCGCTTCGACATGATGATCCTCCAGGGAGAGTGTGTCGGCGGTACGACGGTCACGAACAACGGTATTTGCATCGAAATGCCGCCGAAGATCAAGGCCCAGTGGGCGAATCAGTTCGGTATCGATACGTCGGGTCTGCAGGCAGCGTACGACCGGACGAAGAGCGACCTGGGTATCGACGACATCCCCGACGGCGCAGTGAACGAGCGCGTCGAGGCCGTCTTCGACCGCGGCGTTCGAAATCTGAACGGAGCGCATGCGGAGCCTGTCCTGCACCCCACTCGGCGCCTGGCGGCGAACGGTCGCAGTCTTCTCGGGGACGGTTCATGGAATCTCGGCAACCGGCGGATGCGAAAACGCTCTATGGCTGAGACGTACCTGCCGTGGGCGGAGGCTCGGGGAGTTCAAATCCTGTCGGAAACAAGCGCCGCCCGGTTCCACCAACGCCCGGACGGGACGGCCGATGCGGTCACCGTTCGGACCAAGACCGGCGCTCATCGAAGGATTAAAGTAAACAAGGCCGTCGTCGTCGCCGGTGGAGTGATCGCCGGCTCACACTTTCTCATGCGGAGCGGCATCACGGCCAACGTCGGACGCAACGTGGCGTGCAACTTCGCGTTTCCGATCGGTGTCGATTTCGATGAAGAGCTCGACGCCTTCGACGGCCTCCAGATCACGCTTGCGGGTGAGGATCCCCAGGAACGGGCGATCTTCGAGACGTATTTCAATCCGCCGGGCTCGTTCTCGATCTCGCTTCCGTTCTACTTCGATCGGCATCGCGAGATCATGAACCGCTATCGCCACGTCGTGAACTTCGGCGCGCTCGTCGGATCGGAGCCCAACGGCTGGGTCCTGCTTGAAGCGGATTGGGTGAACGGCCGTTCGATCTCCTGGGATCTTGGCGAACGCGATCGCAAGAACATCAAGTTCGCGCTGTCGACGCTGGTCGATCTTGCCCATCACGCGGGAGCGCGACGCGCCGTCATCGCGCTAGAGCCCGGTATCGAGGTGCCCATGGATGTCGAATCGGTGAAGAGATTCAAGAGCGCGCTGGCCAATTTCCCGCTCGAGATGTCGAGCATGCGCCTGTTCACCGCGCACCCCCAGGGCGGGAATCGGATGGGCGGGCCGTCAGTCGCGGATCGCGTCGTCGACGAGAAATTCCGAGTGGTTGGTACGACAAACGTCTACGTCAGCGACGCGTCCGTCTTCCCGACCGGAATCACTGTGAATCCACAGTGGACAATCTACGCGATGGCGGATCTGGCGTCGCAGGAAGTGGTGAAGCACGATTAGGGGTCCGAGGTCCGAGGCTTAGCGCCGGGTACTTCACTGCAGGTCTGGACGCAGCTCGATTTGGCGCGAAGCCGTGGGTGGCGAAGGGCAGACGCAACCTACAGGAAAGACTCACGCAGGGCGACCAACTCGATCGAGCGACGAGGGGTCTGTCTTGTCGTTGTAACGTCCGCGAGGGCAAACTCAACCCTGTCCGAAGTCTGAGGTTGACGTCTCCCTCAGGGAGACGTGGATAGAAGCGCTCTCGTCTGAACAGTCAGCGGATTGTCGGGACCGAACGCGCGCACCCGCGTCGATAGCGCCTCCTCGATGAGTCTCAATGCCTCTTCATTCCGACTGCGGTTCCGTAACACGACGGCAAGGCTCACCTGCACGGCGGCCGTTTCGGGATGGTCTTCGCCAAGCTCCTGCGTGCGGATCGCAAGCGCACGTCGAAAGTGACGTTCGGCGTTGATTGGCTCACCCTTGTAACTGAACGCCTCCCCGAGCCGCACATGCGTGAGGGCGACCTCGGGGTGATTCGATCCGAACTGCTGCGTACGCGTTTGGAGGACTCTCTCCAACAGCTGGACGCCTTCGTCGACTTGGCCTGAACCCGCCAGCGCCGCCCCGAGGTTCTGCTCGCAAACGGCGGTGTACGGATGCTCCTGCCCGAGTCGGCCCCGAAAGATGTCGCACGCCTGCTCAAAGTACTGGGCTGCGGTGGTGAAGTCTCCCTTATCCCTCAGCGTCCCCGCAAGGTTGTTCAGGCTGGTCGCGACATCCGGATGGTCGGGCGCCAGCACGTTCTGCCTGATTGTGAGCGCCTGCCGGTGAAGTTTCTCCGCCTCGTCGACGTCTCCGAGATCCTGCATCACATTCGCGAGACCCGACATGTTTTTCGCGACGCTTCTGTGGTGTTCGCCGGCCAGCCTGGTCCATAACGCCAGCGACTGGCGATAATGCTTGGCGGCTTCCTCATACTGGCCCTGTCGCTGCAGAAGCCATCCGATGTTGTAGAAGCCGCGCGCAACCTGCTCCGACTCGCGGCCGACGCGCTTCTCGAAGATCGCCACCGCCTTCCTGTTGAGCTGTTCTGCCAACTGGTAATTGCCCTTGTTGTACGACTCGATCCACGCTACGTCGTATAACGTATTTGCCAGATCCTCACTGTCTGGACCCAGGAGCTCGCGCTGCATCTGCGCCGCCTCGTCCAGCAGGCTTCGGCCTCCACCCAGCGGGCCTGCCCTCGGAGCGTTACCGCCGTCCGATGCATGCTGCGAGCCACCAGCGGATGTCTCTCGCCGAAGAACGATCGGCGATTGGCCAGCGCAGCGCGATGGAGCGTCTCCGATTTCTCGTACAGACCGAACTTCATATACACTTGGCCCATGACCTCCATGAGCTCCGCCTGCACCTCTGGCTGCCCTGCGAGTTCGCTTTCAATCCGGCCGGCTCCCTCTTCGAGTAGCTCCAACACAGTGATCTGGGTTCCTTGAGTACGATCTGGATCCGACGACGAGAACATGCTGGCCATAAACTCGGTCACCTGCTGGGCTTTCACTGATTCCATGGCCTTCTGACGAGCGAGATTCAGCGACACCCCAACCGCACCGATCAGGAGGAACGTGACGACTGCTGCGATGGAAACCCCCACGCGATATCGCTCGACGAACTTTCCCGACCGGTACAACATGCTTTCGGGTCGTGCCTCAATGGGCAGCCCGATCCGGTGGCGTCGAAGGTCCTCGACGAGCGCCTCGACCGATGCGTAACGTCGGGCCGGGTCCTTCCGGAGCGCTTTCAGTACGATCGTGTCGAGATCCCCTTGGAGGCGACGGCGAAGCTTTGGCACGGTGATCCCGCGTGCGGACGCGACGTTGCTCGGTGTCGGCTGGTCGTTCGCATGCTCAGCGGCGGCATCACTCGACGTGCGCGCAAAGAGCGTGCTCGGGGCAGCAATTCGCGAATCGGCAATGCTCCTTTCGATCTCGATTGGGGTCCGCGAATCGACTTCGTACGGTCGACTGCCGACCAGAAGCTCGTACAGGACGACGCCGAGCGAGTACACGTCGGATGCCGTAGTTATCGCATCGCCTCTTAACTGCTCCGGACTCGCATACTCGGGAGTCAACACGCGCTGCCCCTCTGCCGCTGTGGTCACGACCTGGCGCTCCGAGCCGTCACTGATGACTTTCGCGATTCCGAAATCGACCTTCGCTCGAGCGAGCGGAAAAAGTTGGCGTGATCCCGGGGAAGGATCTCCCACAACATCCACCGCCGCGCGGACTTCTCCAACAATATCCCGCCGGACCAACGTTTCAGGTTCTCCAATGGGCAATTAAAGTCGTTGAGTTGACTGAGCAGGTTGAACGAACCGTCATCCCGAACGAAGTGAGGGACCCCTACCTGGATGCGGGGTCCC
>DATKEJ010000402.1:0-10785 GCA_035512315.1 Rhodothermales bacterium
TACACCATGGTGTCGAGGGCCCGATCGCCGACCCTCTCTGACGGCCGCCCGAAATAGATGCCGCCGGTCAGCTCGCGAACGACGAGCAGATCGAGTCCGGATACCAGGTGGCTCCTGAGCGGTGACCGATTCGCCAGCGAGCGCGGCACTTTCACAGGTCTGAGATTCACAAAAGTGCCGAGCGCCTTCCGGAGACCAAGGAGTCCGCGTTCAGGGCGTTTATCGGATGGAAGTGAGTCGTAGGCCGGCCCGCCGACTGCGCCCAGCAAGACGGCGTCTGCGGCAAGACACGAGGCCAGCGTTTTCTCCGGAAGAGGGGAATCCGCCTTGTCAACGCCGACGCCGCCAATCAGCTGCTCATCCCATCCGACGCTGAAGCCGAACCTGAATGCCGCCGCTTCGGCCGCCCGCATCGCTTGCGCGACAACCTCGGA
Source organism: Rhodothermales bacterium (assembly GCA_035512315.1). Taxonomy (GTDB): domain Bacteria; phylum Bacteroidota; class Rhodothermia; order Rhodothermales; family DATKEJ01; genus DATKEJ01. The sequence goes on from DATKEJ010000402.1 coordinate 435, forward strand.
CCCGATTCCGTCGCCAGGCAGTACGGCGATATGATAGCTCCTCTCGGTCATCGCGTCAGGCTGTTGTCGCCGGCTCTTTTTCAAGTTCCGGTGCGGCCTCGGATCCGGCCTCCGCATTCTGCTTTAGCCAGCTCATCATGGAGCGGAGCTCGCGCCCGACGACTTCGATCGGATGCTCTCGGCTGGCCTTACGCAGTTCCTGGAAACGTGCGCCTCCCGAGTCGCATTCATCGATCCACTCGCGCGCGAACTTGCCCGACTGAATTTCGGAGAGAATCTCGCGCATGCGGTCCCGAAGCTCGTCGCCGACGATCCTTGGACCGCGCGAGTAGTTGCCGTACTCCGCGGTGTCGCTGATCGAATAGTTCATGTAAGCGAGACCTCCTTCGTAGAAGAGATCCACGATCAGCTTCAGTTCGTGGAGTACCTCGAAGTAGGCCAACTCAGGGGCGTATCCCGCTTCGACGAGGGTTTCAAAACCCGCCTTGATCAGGGCCTCGGTGCCGCCGCAAAGGACGGCCTGCTCGCCGAATAGATCGGTCTCGGTCTCGTCTTTGAAATTCGTTTCGATCACCCCTGCCCTCAGTCCGCCGATCGCTCCCGCGTAACTCAACGCGAGATCGAGCGTCGAGCCTGAGGGGTCGAGATGGACGGCGACGAGGCACGGAACGCCCTGGCCCTGTTCGAAGGTTCGGCGCACAAGATGTCCGGGCGACTTCGGCGCCACCATGAAGACGTTAACGCCCTCAGGCGGCCGGATTTCACCATAGTGAATGTTGAATCCGTGTCCGAATCCGAAGTAATCGCCCGGTTTGAGGTAAGGAGCAATGGATGCCTCGTACACACTCCTCTGATGCTGATCCGGAACCAGCAGCATCACCACTTCACCCCAATCCGCAGCCTCCTCAACGGAGGCGACTCGAAGTCCTTTTGCGGTTGCTTCCTTACTTGAGGCTGACCCCTCCCTCAACCCTACCACCACGTCAACGCCGCTGTCGTGCAGATTCAGCGAGTGCGCGTGGCCTTGGCTTCCGTATCCAATGACCGCTACTCGCTTCCCGCGGATAAGTGCAGGGTCGCAGGCGTAATGGAGTTTTACTGACATACTACTATATGTATTTACAATGAATTAACTAATAGATTCTGGTTCAACGATCTTCTGATCGGTGCGCGTCATGGCTACGCGGCCGCTCCGCGCCACCTCGATGATGCCGTGCGGTCGCATCATATTGACGAACGCGTCGACCTTGGCGACCGGTCCGGTAAGCTCGAACGTCATTGTATCGAGAGTGATGTCGACGACTTTGCCGCGGAAAATCGTGTTGATGTCCATGATCTCGGCTCGTGTCGCCGTCTTGTAAGCGACCTTTAGGAGACACAGTTCGCGCTCTACGAACGCCTTGCCGGTCAGATCATCGACGTCGAGCGTGTCGACGAGTCGGTTGAGCTGGCGAAGTATCTGCGCGATCACTCGGTCATTTCCGGTCGTGACGATGTTCATTCGAGACACTGTTGGGTCGTGGGTCTCCCCAACCGCCACGCTCTCGAGGTTGAAGCCTCGCTGCGAGAACATGTTGACGACTCGGATCATGGCTCCGATCGTGTTTTCGACCAGCACCGTGATGGTATGCTGATTAGACGAGCCGCTGTCTCCGGTCTCGAGCGGCTCGCCGGCTGCCTTCTTCCGAATCAGCTGCTGTGCTGTGAGGTTTTCTCCTGGCATGGCGATTTCAGCTCGTGTTTAGACGAATGCGTTGGGAGTGAGACGGCGGGTAATCATCTGGTCGGATGGCGCGCCGGCCGGGACCATCGGAAAGACCATCTCTTCCTGAACCACCTGGAACTCCATGAGCACCGGTCGATCGTTAATCGCCCAGGCCCGTTCGAGCACGTCGTCGACCTGCTCTGGTTTGCTGGCCCGTAGGCCGACGCAGTGATAGGCCTCGGCCAGTTTCACGAAATCTGGATTTGTGGCGGTCAGATCGGTGTGGCTGAACCGCCTATCGTGAAACAGCTCCTGCCACTGGCGAACCATTCCGAGGAAGTTGTTGTTGATCACGACGATCTTGATCGGCAGCTTGTGCGCGGCGGCCACCCCCAGCTCCTGAGAGTTCATGAGGAAGCCTCCGTCTCCGCTAATCGAGATCACCGGCAATCCGGCCCCCATTTCGCGCACGCCGAACGCCGCTCCGATCGAGGCCGGCAGCGAAAATCCCATCGTGCCGAGACCTCCCGATGTTATGTGCGTCCGCGGATGAAGAAACTGGAAGTACTGGGCGGTCCACATCTGATTCTGGCCGACGTCGGTCAAAACAACCGCGTGCCCTCCCGTCTTCTCCTTCAGACGCTCGATAACGTACTGGCACCGCAGGGCTCCGTCGTCGTCAGCGTATTCGAGAGGACATTCAGCTCGCCATTCGGCGATCTTTGCAAGCCACTCCGGCCGATCGTCGAGCGGATCGACGAGCGGCACGAGCCCTTCGAGGATCTGGCGTGCGTCCCCGACGAGTGCGCAGTCTGCGTACACGTTCTTTGAGATGCATGACGGGTCGACCTCGATATGGATGATTCTGGCGTTCGGCGCCCAAGCGTCCAATTTTCCGGTAACACGGTCGTCAAACCGCGCCCCGACAGCAATGATGAGGTCGCTCATCTGGATTGCCTGGTTGGCGCACCATGTACCGTGCATTCCCAGCATCCCCATCGACAGCGGGTCATTCTCCGGAAACGCCCCGAGGCCGTGCAGCGTGGTCGTGACGGGAATCCTTGCCTTCCGCGCCAGGTCAGTTACCAGGTCGGATGCCCCGGAGTTGATGGCGCCGCCCCCAACGTAGAGGACCGGATGCCGCGCCTTGTTGATCATTCGTGCGGCACGCTCCACTCGGGTCGTCTCCACGGGCTGCTGCTGCGCATCGTAACCCCTGATCTTCACGGTTTCGGGATAAGAAAATGGAGCTCGCGCCAGTTGAACGTCCTTCGGGATATCGACCACAACCGGGCCCGGACGGCCCGTCCCTGCGAGGTGGTAGGCTGCCCGGATGGTGGGGGCGAGCTCGTTCACGTCGCGTACCAGGAAGCTGTGCTTCGTGATGCTGCGCGTCACACCGATGATGTCGCACTCCTGAAACGCGTCGTTTCCGATCAGGTGCGTCGGCACCTGGCCGGTAAAGACGACGATTCCGACCGAGTCCATGTACGCATCTGCGATCCCGGTCACCGTATTGGTAGCGCCGGGTCCGCTCGTAACGAGCACGGTTCCGACCTTGCCGGTCGTCTTCGCGTAGCCGGCTGCTGCGTGGGTGCCTCCCTGCTCGTGCCGAACGAGCACGTGCTGGAACTTGGGCTGGAGCCGTGCGATCTCGTCATAGATGATGATCACCGCTCCTCCCGGATGCCCGAAAACGACTTCGACACCCTCCGCCTCCAGCGAGCGTACGAAAATTTCCGCCCCCGATACGGCGACCGGGGCTGGACTTCCCTCAGGGGAGGCGCCGTCGCCCCCGGGAGCCGCTTTTGCGGGGTTAACCTTCACTTGTGTTTCCATCTATGGTGATTGGATTATTTTCTTTGGTTGGGTCAAAAGGCGCGATAGACACCCTTGGCGTTCCGCGGATGCGGGTCGGCCGTTCCACCGTCTCCCGTCGCAGGCGTGCTTTTCCAGTCAGGCTGGGCGTCCGGAACGACCATCACCGCTCCATGTGACGCGCTCGTCACGAATCGTGTGTAGCGTTCGAGGTAGCCTCCTTTAACTTTCGGCTCGAAGGCCGGCAGCATCGCGAGACGGGCGGCAATTTCCCTGTCGCTGAGCTTCAGGCTCAGCGTTCTTCTCTCGAGGTCGATGGCGATTCGATCTCCGTCCCTAATCGCGGCGATAGGCCCCCCTCCCGCCGCCTCAGGTGACACATGGCCGACCGAGAGACCTCGTGTCCCCCCCGAAAATCGTCCGTCCGTGATCATGGCGACCGAGGTGTCGAGCCCTCGTCCCGCCAAGGCCGACGTCGGCTGGAGCATTTCGGGCATGCCGGGACCGCCGCGGGGTCCCTCGTATCGGATCACGACCACTTCGCCTGGCTGAACCTCGCCGGTCAGAATGCCGTCTGCGGCCGCGTCCTGTGACTCATAGATACGTGCAGGCCCTTCGAACTGCATCATAGACTGGTCGACGGCGCCGGTCTTGATCACCGACCCGCCAGGGGCCAGATTGCCGAACAGGATCGAAAGTCCACCGGTCGCCCGGAACGGATCGTCGACCGTGCGAATCACGGATGGATTCCTGTTGCGGGCCGCCTCGATCGTGTCGCGAAGCGTACCTCCCGTTACCGTCGGCCGGTCGGCGTTCAGAAGACCCGCAGCATGCAACTCTTTCAGGATCGCCGGAATGCCACCCGCTTCGTCGACGTCCTCCATGTGGACGTCCGCCGTCGCAGGAGCCACCTTGCAGAGGTACGGAATGCGATCCTCAAGGAGGTTGATCCGCTCGAGATCGTAGTCGACTCCGGCCTCGTGGGCGGCCGCGAGCAGGTGAAGAACCGTATTTGTGGATCCGCCCATGGCCATGTCGAGCGCGAAAGCATCGTCGAACGCCTGCCGCGTGACGATGTCGCGCGGTTTCAAATCGACTTCCACCATGTCAACTATTCGCTCGGCGGCGGATCGGAGGATCCCTTCGCGCCTCGGGTCGACCGCGAGGACACTGCCGTTACCCGGAAGGGCCAGACCGAGCACCTCGAGGATGCAATTCATCGAGTTGGCGGTGAAAAGCCCGGCGCAAGACCCGCACGTCGGGCACCCCTCCTGCTCCAAGGCAAGCAGCTCCTCGTCGCCGATCAGCCCCTTGCTCCGCTTCCCTACACCTTCGAACACGGAAATCAGGTCAACGGCCCGTCCGTCCTTCATCTTTCCGGCCTTCATCGGACCGCCCGCAACGAACACGGCAGGTATGTTCAAGCGAAGGGCCGCCATCAGCATACCCGGAACGATCTTGTCGCAGCTGGAAATGCATATCATGCCGTCGAGCCAGTGGGCCGCGGCGACCGTCTCAACCGAGTCTGCGATCAGCTCGCGCGACGGGAGCGAATAACGCATACCGATATGCCCCATCGCGATGCCGTCGTCAACGCCTATCGTATTGAATTCAAAAGGGATACCGCCTGAGGCTCGAACGACCTCCTTTGCGACGGTCCCGAAAGCTTGCAGGTGAACGTGACCGGGTATCAGGTCGATGTAGGAATTGCAGATACCAATGAAAGGCTTCGCGAAGTCCCCCTCCTCGCGAATCGCGCCGGTGGCCCTTAGGAGGCTACGATGTGGCGCTCGCTCAAATCCCCGCTTTACCTTATCGCTTCGCATGAGAAAGATATCCTGCTCAGGGTTTGGCCAACCCCAGGATATCTGCCACTACTTAGCCCTTGATCCGGGATTGACCGCTGTATCAGCCTCCAAGAAGGAGGACAATAAGAATGAGCACCAGCAACGCGAGGCCAGGCAACGCGAGACTGGATGCATCAACGGTAATCCCATCATGACGCAGCGCCACAGGAATCGCCTTGTCGGATTGCCCCCGGCGATTCTTCGTGTACTCCAGATATGTGGCGGATCTGCGCATGCGTGTTGTGCTTCGATCGCAAGAACGGGATTACTTGAAGGCATAGCAAGGCACCTGCCTATCCCCGCCCGACGGCCGTAATCGTAAACGAAGCGCTTCCATACGTGGAAAACCGATCAATAACGGTTATCCATACATCCCGCTATTACAATGACTTACCGTGCCAGTCACACGAACAGTCATGTCACGGTTTTAAATGATTGCATTTCATCCAATCTTCATAATTATCACCCTCCGCGGCTTGGTAGGCAACCGGCCATGCCTGGGCGGCATGGCCTTCGAGCATGGAACCTGGAACTTGGAACCTGGAACGTCTTGCAGACTTGCAGACTCGTTCGTATCATCGAAATACTCTCATCCAGAACGACCGAGGGAGCAGGCCCGAAGACGTCGTAGCAACCGGATTGCCACAGGCAGTCGTCATGGTGCTAAATCCTGCCCGAAACGATACTGGGGTAGATGAGAGGGCGTTTTTGCGGCCGTCGGCCGTTTATCGACCCTCTCCTCCCGAGAGGGTTTTTCGTTTCAGGGAAGATGGTGGGTGGCGCAGCGGCTGATCGCCGGCTCGTTCTGCTGGGAGGATGAACATGACGATTCCACCCAAAGAACGAATATATCATGCGACCCGAAACCCTCCTGGCGCTCGCCGGCCAAAGAACCGACAGCGGCTACAACAGTATCTCGACGCCGATTTATCAGTCGGCCAACTTTCGCTTCAGCGACGTCGGCGAGACGAAAGGCTTCGACTACACTCGGAGCGGCAACCCAACGAGAGCGGCCTTCGAGGAAACGCTTGCCAAGCTGGAGGGAGGCGCGGGAGCCGTGGCCATGGCGACCGGTATGGCTGCCGTTGCGACGTCGCTGTCGCTTTTCCATGCAGATTCCCATGTCATCTGTTCGCACGACTGTTATGGGGGCACGGATCGCCTCTTCTGTCACCTCGAGAAGCAGGGTAAAGTCCAGGTCTCGTTCGTCGATCTGAGCGATGAGGATGCCTTCCGAGCCGCCATCCGCCCGAACACTCGCGCCGTCTGGATCGAGACGCCCTCCAATCCCCTCTCCAGAATCACCGACATCCGCGCGGTCTCATCGGTCGCGCGCGAGCACGATCTCACGGTAATCGTCGACAACACGTTTTTGTCGCCCCTGCTTCAACGTCCGTTCGAGCTGGGAGCGGATCTCGTCATCTACTCGACGACGAAGTACCTGAACGGGCATTCGGACGTAGTCGGCGGGGCGATCGTGGCGAGAACTGCAGAACTCAACGAGCAGGTCCAGTTCGTAGCCAACGCTTACGGCGCCGTCGCCGGGCCGTTTGACTGCTGGCTGGTCCTGCGAGGACTGAAGACACTCCCTGTCCGGATAAAGGCACACGAATCCAATGCGAACGCCGTAGCGCGCTTCCTCGACGCGCATCCGCTGGTGGAGCGTGTATTCTACCCTGGACTCGAATCGGATCCCGGCCACAAACTTGCCAAAAGCCAGCAGCATGGATTCGGCGGCATGGTGTCGTTTTCGGTGAAAGGCGGATGGGAAGAGGCGTCAACAATTCTTCGCAGCACTCGCGTTTTCGCACTGGCAGAGTCACTCGGCGGCGTCGAATCGCTTATCGAGCACCCGGCCACGATGAGCCACGCATCGATGAGACCCGAGCAGCGAGCGCTCGCCGGCATTTCGGATAACATCATTCGCCTGTCTGTCGGGATCGAAGCGGAAGAGGATCTGATTGAGGATTTGGAGCGGGCGCTGAAACTCGCCGCGGCGACGGTGGCGGAGCGACGGACGAAGGAGGAATCGGTCGCGGCTTAGAGGTTCGAGGTTCGAGGTTCGAGGTACCAGGCTTGCCCCGAGCGAGCGAGCACGCGCGATCGGTAAAGGGACGGCACCGTTCGAGCGACGAGGGGTTCCAGGTTCCAGGTTCCCCCCCCAGCCCCTTCGCGTCTTGGCGTCTTTGCGCGAGAAACAAAGAAGGACGTCGTCTGATTTCGGGAGTCCTGGTCGCGGTACGTTCAGCGGGCAGGCCGACGGCCGCTGGGCGGCCTCTGGCCTGCCCCTACGGCACCCTTCGGACCGGACCACGGACCACGGACTTCGGACCCCGGACGTTTAAGGCACCACCTCATCCGACTTCCTCACCACGAACAGCCCCTCCCTGATACTCGACACGATGATCGACCCACTTTCGAAGAATGGGTAATTGCTCCACGCTCCCGCGAACCCAGGCGAGTCGTCGCCGAAAGGCACGGTGTCGAGATGACCGACCTCCCTCGGGTTCCCCCGGTCGCTGATGTCGATAATGCGGAGCCCGCTGACATAATTGGACTGGTACATCAAGTCACCCTTCACGTAGAGGTTGTGATCGCTGGCTTTGTTCTGGCTAATGAACTCCGTCAGGAGCACGGGGTCATCGAGTTCCGAAACGTCCCATACGATGGTGCGCGTTCCCCCGAAGTCCATGTTCAGCTCATCGCCCTCGTCATCCTGATAGAAGTATCTGTGATCGTCGGTCAGCCATCCCTGGTGGGCGTATCCCACGTTCGGATAAGCGGCGGCGGAGACTGGCACGGGATTGTCCTTGTCGGTCACATCCGCTATCGACAACGCGGTCGCATTCGAGCTGAAACAGATCTCACGTCCCGTATAGCGCTCGTCAGGGCCATGATAGACGACGCACTGTGAATCGTGCGTACCCTGTCCGATGGACTCGTGATTGAAGCAGCCGGCGAACGTCGGGTTCATCGGATCGCGTATGTCGACCATATGCAATTCGCCGCCGCACGAATTTCCGCCGCCGTCAGCACCGACGATGTAAGCAAAGCCCGTCTGCTCGTTTACGATGACGTTGTGAGCGCTATGGACTCCGGTGTAGAGAGCATCGGAATCGAACGTCGCGGGGGGATTCTCCACATTTCGAAGACGAGTCAGGTCGAACACCTGCATTCCGTGCTCCCCGACCCCATCTGCGACGATGAACGCGAAATTCTTGTACGTCTTCACGTCGCGCCAGATGTTGGGGACCGACCCGGGTGTCTTGGGCAGACTGCCGAGGTAGAGAGGATTAACGGGATCCGTGATGTCGACGAAAGCCGTGCCGTCGGATCGATTTGCGAGCGCGTACTCACGTTTGGTTTCGGGGTCGGTCCATCCCCAGATGTCGGCCGCGGTGACGCCTGGCTCACCCCCTATCGCATCCACGGGAAGAAACGACAAGATCTCGACGTTGGAGCAGCTGAACATGGCCGCCTTCCCGTCTTCGCACTTCACGCGCTCACCGGTAATTGGACTCAATTCGAATCCGATGTTGGTTACGTTTGCGGCCTCATTCCACGTCGCATCAAGGCCCGAGCGCTCGAAGATGTAGGCGCGGCCGCTTCCGAAGTCGACATTCGTGACCCCCATCGCTGCGACGTCCCCCGACACGTGAATAGGGTCCCCGTAGCCGGCGCCCGAAGGCAATGGGTAAGGGATGACGATGAACGGCTCTCCCCATCCCAACTCGTCGGCCCATTCGTATCTGTAAACAGTGCCCGAAGCGCCGGTCCTGTTTGCCCCGATCCACAGTTCCTTTCCATTCAGCGCCACGGAGCCTCCGTAGGACGCGGCCTGCGCGACGGGGGCGCGTAGCCTGGCCGACTCCTTCCAGTCGGTCGCGGTAAACGTGTAGACTGCGCCACTTGCAGGAGCTCCAATTGCAGCAAGACCGGCTTGAAGGCCCACCGAATGGCCAAATCCGACGGAGCCGTCTGCCGACAATTGAGTGACCTCCGTCCATCCGTCCGCCCCCTCTTTGAAAGCGATCGCTGCGCCGACCCCGCCGTTTGCTCCAGGCGCTCCGACCAGTAGCGTCTGCCCGTCCAGAGCCAAACTGAATCCAAGTTTGGCCCCGGCACCCAACTTCGCGGTAAGCGTTGCGGCGTTTATCCACCTCCCGGTTTCGACTAATCGTTTGAAAATGAAGACGCTTCCAGAACCTGAGGATGCGCCCGGGGCCCCGACGGCCACGATACTGCCCGACATTGCCACGCTCCAACCCAGACTGTCGCCGGGGGTCGAACGCGGCGCGGTCAGGCGTTCCGTCTCGGAGGATGACGCTGCGTTCGTATCAAAGAAATAGACGGCGCCCGAGGCGGATCCGCGCAACGGGGCTCCAACGGCGAGGGTAGTGCCGTCGGCTGCCATCGATCTACCGAAGTAATCACCAAACACACCGTCACTCGCGTAGAATGTGGCGGACTCTTCCCAGCCGCTCGCGGATTTTCTGTAGACATGCACTCCGCCGGTCTGCGACAGCGGTTCTGAGAACCGGGTCGAGATACCAGTGCGACTGACGAAGACGGATCCGTCGTGCACAAGCACCGCGGCTCCGAACCCGACGGCCGGTGCTCGATTGCCGGATCGGTCGTCGGCTACTGTTCCGGTTGGAAATAGTGCAGGCAGCGTGAGAAGAAGACCTGGAAGCAGGTGACCGAGTTTCATGGCTCTAAGGGATGGATGGTGGGTTCCGCACCCGGCTGACCGGGCGGTACGATGGCTGAAATGAATATAGCATTCGACGCAGCGGATTTCGACGGCGAGGACGGGGTCCCTCGCTGCGCTCCAGGAAGAAGGTCACGGTCGCACCGGATCTATAGGTCTCGCACTCCGCTGGCGCTCCGTTCGAGATGACAAGGGGGGCTATCTGAAGACATCCACGAAGGAGGTCAAGGCCGCGATGTTTGGAGGTCCCTCGCTGCGTTCCATTCGGGA
>DATKEJ010000403.1:0-3039 GCA_035512315.1 Rhodothermales bacterium
TTGAGCTCGCCCGAGGCGGGCAGGAATGGAACCAACGTGAGATGAATCTCGCAGGTGCTGCCCTGACCCAGCTGGAGTCGCAGTTGGCGAATGGCCTCCAAGTAGGGCTGGCTCTCGATGTCACCAACGGTTCCGCCAATCTCGGTGATTACCACGTCGTACTCTCCCGTCTCCCCGAGAGCGCACATGCGAGTCTTGATCTCGTCGATGATGTGAGGCACGACCTGAACCGTCTTCCCCAGATACGCGCCGGCGCGCTCCTTTGTAAGCACCTCCCAGTAGACCTGCCCGGTCGTCACGTTGTTCTTCTGGGACATGCTGATGCCCAGGAAGCGCTCGTAGTGGCCCAGGTCGAGGTCGGTTTCGGCCCCGTCGTCGGTGACGTAGACCTCCCCGTGCTCGTACGGGTTCATCGTCCCGGGATCAATATTGATGTACGGGTCGAACTTCTGGATGGTCACTCGAAGGCCGCGCGCTTCGAGCAACAATCCGAGGGAGGCCGCGAATATCCCCTTTCCAAGAGAAGAGGTCACACCCCCGGTCACAAAAATGTACTTCGTGTTCACTGGCTGGAGACGTTAGAAGTACCACGGACCCCGAACCGGAAGCACCCTTGATTGAAACGAACTGCGGCGTCCGGGTCGACCCAATGTGCGTGCTTCGGGGGACCTCGCTGTATGCGAATAGATCGGGATTCAAAGTACGACCCTGATCGCCATGTGCGCAACAACGATCCAGGCGACGGTCACACACTCGTGCTGATCTGCGACGGCGACTCCTTCAGTCGGACCGGATCGAGGCGGTCGCGTATCTGATAGGTGCCGGGATTCTCCATTCGGGGTCGAATGATCATTTCGGCCAGCAGCCCGGTTGAGAAAAGCTGAACGCCCAGGATAATCAGAAGCATCCCGAGGAAGAGCAGCGGTCTACGTCCGATCGGCTCACCGGAAAGCCACTCGAACGTGAGATAAAGGTTGATTCCTAATCCGCCGAGGAACGAAAGCGTGCCGAGCGTTCCGAAGAAATGCATAGGTCGCACGGCGAAGCGGGTCAGGAAGAAGACGGAGATAAGGTCGAGGAACCCGCGGATGAACCGTTCCAGGCCGAATTTCGTGTCGCCGAATTTCCTGGCGCGGTGGTTAACGGGCCTCTCCGCAATTCGAGTGAAGCCTTCCCATTTCGCCAGAACGGGCAGGTAACGGTGCATCTCGCCATACACCTTCAGTTGTCGAACGACGTTGACATGGTAAGCCTTCAGGCCGCAGTTGAAGTCATGCAGTTTGATGCCCGACACGACCCGTGTCGTGAAATTGAAGAAACGGCTTGTGATCGTCTTCATAAACGGGTCATTCCGGCTCTTCTTCCAGCCGCTGGCCAGGTCGTACCCGTCCTCCAGAAGGGCCACGAGCCCGGGGATTTCGGCCGGGTCATCCTGAAGGTCGGCGTCAATCGTCACGACGTAAGCGCCCCTTACCTCCTGAAAGCCGACGGCTATCGCGGCCGATTTCCCGTAGTTCTTCTGGAATCGGATCCCGCGGAATCGGGGGTCCTCCCGGTGCAGTCGCTCGATCTCATCCCACGATCCGTCGTTGGAGCCATCGTCAACGAAGAGGACCTCGAAGGAGTAACGGCCGAGGTCGCACGCCGCCTCGATTTCGCCGGCGAGTTCGGCAAGCGATTCACGCTCGTTGAAAACGGGAACCAGGACGGATATGTCGGGGCCTTTTTCCATCACCCGAAAGATACACGTCTTCCCGGCAGCGGTCGAATAATCATTCGCGCTGCTCCCCCGTTCTCGAGGTTTGCACCTTGTGAACGGCCGCGGCCGACATTCGCCGCGGCGTCACGCGCATAACGGCAACGAGCACTTTGTTCAGCAGACCCGGGACCACAACCGTCTTCCCCGCCCTGAGCCCCTTGAGTCCGGCTTCGGCAACATATCGGGCGCTGAGGCTCGGAAGGACCGTCGAGCCTTTTCTCACGATGCCGGCTCGGGCTTGAAAATTGGTCGGAACGGGGCCGGGGCACAGAGCGGACACGGTGACTCCGGTGTCGCGAAGCTCGAGCGCCAGCGCCTCGGTGAACGACACGACGAACGCCTTGCTCGCATAGTAAGTCGACATGAGTGGTCCCGGAGTGAAACCGGCCATGGAGGCCACGTTGAGCACTCCGCCCTGGCCGTGCTCTATCATCGGACCGACGAACCGGTGCGTAAGCTCGACGACGGCGTCGACGTTGAGTCGCGTCAGATTCAGCTGGTCATCACGATTCGTTTCGTGAAATCGACCCAGCACGCCGACGCCCGCATTGTTGATCAGCAGGTCGACGAAAAGCCCCGCGGCGGCATTCGCGACCCGCTCGGCGGCATCCTGGTGGGTGAGATCCACGGCCAAGCAGCGCACGATGACTCCGTGTCTCGCCACGAGCTCGTCCTTAATCTCCTCGAGCCGATCCTGAGACCGGGCAACGAGCAAAAGGTCGCGCCCCTCGGCGGCGAGCAGTCTGGCAAACTCCAAACCGATCCCCGACGACGCCCCTGTGACGAGTGCTGCGCTGTTCGGGGCCGCCATCACAAGTTACGCGTCGATCGTCGCGTACTTTGCATTGAGCTCAATGAAGCGTCGTCGCGGGTCGACGGCATCACCCATAAGCGTCGAAAAAATGCGGTCGGACGCCGCCGCGTCTCCGATCGTGACTCGCTGCAACGTTCTCGTAGCCGGATCCATCGTTGTCGACCAGAGCTGCTCGGGGTTCATTTCGCCCAACCCCTTGAAGCGTTGAACGCTGACCGTGCCTCGTGTGCCATCGTCGCGGTACTCGGTAAGCCTGCGCTCGAGCTCAACTTCGCTCCAAAGGTACTCCATGTCCTTTCCGCGCTTGATTCGATACAGCGGCGGAAGTCCGATATACACGTTCCCGTTCTCCACGAGAGGATGGAGGTGGCGATACATGAACGTCAGAAGCAGCGTTCTTATGTGCGCGCCGTCGATGTCGGCATCGGTCATGAGGATGATCTTGTGATACCGCAGCTTCGTGATG
>DATKEJ010000404.1:0-34935 GCA_035512315.1 Rhodothermales bacterium
GGCAACGCTTCGATCTGCGACCAAGTTGCTCAGTGAGAGGTTGGGGCCACGCAGCATAAAGGCAGCCCAAGCAAAAAACAACCTGGCAGTTCTTCTTGAGGAAAGCGGCGATGTCGAACAAGCCGAGAGTTTGTACCGGGAGGCATTGGAGGTATGGGAGAGCTCACTCCAGCCGAACCATCCGACGCTCGCCAAAGGCTGGCACAACCTCGCAATGCTCTTAAGAGATCAGGAACGACCAGAAGAGTCCCTCGAGTACTATTCGCGTGCCGTCAGGGGATACCGATCTCATGGTAATCTTAACCGGGAGTCTTTGGGTGACGTGCTGATCGGACAGGCGAAGGTTCAGCGCTCTGTTGGCGATCTCGTCGGCGCCGCCTCCAGCTTCCGAGAATCTTTGGCTATCCGCCAAGAGGAGCTTCCCCCTGGACACTGGCGCATCGGCACCGCGATGAGCCTCCTTGGAGAGACGCTCGGTCAACTCGGTGAGCGCGAGGAGGCCGAGGCGATGCTACGATCGGGCCTCGAGATTCTGACGGCAGCTCTCGGACCGGACGACGAGAAAACCCACGAAGCCGAAGAGCGCCTTCGGAGATTCCGGCCGGCTGTGATGGCGTCGGCGGGTTAGCCGGGATCACGCGCCCTCCGTCACCTCAGGGAACGCCTTTCTCACGGCCGACAGCAGCCCCTCCTGCCCCGGCGAGAGCCGTTCGTGCTCGTCAAGGCAGCGGTTGGACTTCAGCCGCCCCTCCCTTCGCAGCACTTCGTTGATCCCCGCAATGCACCCCGCAAAGTCGTTCGCGACGTCGAACACGGCGGCGTTCGCTTCCGTGAGTTGCTCGCCGAGCGTGATGAGCTCGGCCGGGATGATCCCCGTCTCGCGCACTTTCTTGCAGACGTCGAGGATCTCCACCGCACGCTTCGTCCAAACCGCCCACTGGCCCAACAAGCCGCCCGCCATGCCGAGGTAGACCGGACCCCTATCCGTCATGATCTCATACGTGGTGATCAGGTCGAGCACGATGTGGTCGTCGTTGCCCGTGTACAGCGCCACCTCGCGCTCGCGCCCCGCCTCGGCCACCGCGCGCACGACGTCGATCGTCTCATACCGGTTGAACGCCGCGATCTTGATGCCGACGACGTTCGGGATCGCTGCGAATTGTTTCCAGAAATCCTTCGAAAGCCTTCGGCCGCCGACGGCGCGCTGGAGGTAGAATCCGAACAAGGGGATCTCGGCCGCTACCCGCCGGCAATGGGCGATCAGCTCGTCGTCGGAGGCGTCGGGAAACGCGGCGAGCGACAGCAGCGCGGCATGGTATCCGAGCGATGCCGCGAGACGCGCCTCGGCGACCGCCTGCTCCGTTCGCCCTACGACGCCCGCGATCAGTACGGTCCGGCGGCCCGTCGCTTCGTCGAGTGCTGCGATTTCCTCGGCCGCGATCCGAAGGACCGGCTCGAGCAGCCCGTGCTGCGGCTCGCGGATGCTGAACTGGGTGGTGTGCACCGCCACCGCGATGCCGCCCGCGCCTGCCCCGTGATAATACCGCGTCAAACCGCGCTGGCTCGCCTCGTCGAACGTCCCGTCCTCGAACAGCGCCAGCGGATGGGCCGGAATCACCAGCCCCTCGAACAACCGCCGCCTCAGCCAGGGCGCGACCTCTGCATACGTACCGTCACTCATTCTGCGTCTCCGGTTTCGCAGGGCGTAATGTACGGACGTCGAACGTTTTAACGTCTGAACGTCTTAACGTCTGAACGTCTGAAGGTCTGAACGTTAGACGTCGATGGATAAGCAAAAGACTGAGAGACTGACGGACTGCATCGTGCCACGCGAGGGCGGTAAAGTTCTCAGTATGAACTCAGCAGTCAAATTCTGCTGTCTGCTGTCTGCTGTCTGCTGCTGTGGCTAGTACTTGCCGTCCCTGACCTCAAAGTGCGTCGGTTTGTCGAGCAGAGCGCCTCCGCGCCGTACCCAGTCGGCCGTCCATCGCGCGACCTGGCGGAGGTCTACGCGAGGCTCCCCGAAAGTACTCACCGCAAACGAGGCGTCGTTGAGCAGCGCGGTTTCGGCCTCCTCACCCGAGAAGACGACCGGGCGGTCCATGCGCGAGCCGATCCGCGTCGCGAGTCCCCGTACGTCATAGATGCCCGGGCCCGTCAGGTTCAGGAGGGCCGCCGGACTCTCAGCGAGGTCGAGCGAGCGGATGATCACGTCGTTCGCATCCCCCTGCCAGATGCAGTTCAGATAGCCCGTGCTCAAATCGACCGGCAGGCCGTCCCGTATCCTCAGCGCAATGTCGACGAGCACGCCGTACCGAAGCTCCACCGCGTAGTTCAGCCGCACGAGAACTATGGGCGTGCCGTTGGCGATGGACCAGTGCTCGAAAACGCGCTCGCGGCCGAGACACGACCAGGCGTATTCTCCGACGGGGCCGACCGCATCCGCCTCGGTCGAGCCGCCGTCGTCGGGCCGTGTGAAGGGATACACGTTGCCCGACGAAAGGGCGACGATTCGGGAGGACGGATACCGGCGCGATACCAGCGACGGGGTCAACGTGTTGACGGCCCAGGTCCGTCCGGGATTCTCGGCGGTCCCGAACTTCCAGCCGACGAGGAAGATCACGTTGCCGGCGTCGGGAAGCTTTTCGACACTCCTCGGATCCGTCAGGTCGCAGGCGATCGTCTCCACGCCTTGCCGTTCGAGGTCCTTTCGCGACCCGGCATCCGAGAAGCGGCTGACGGCGACGACGCGCACATCCGAGCCCGCCGCCTTGACCGCACGCCGCGCACGGACGCACAGCGATGGGCCCATCTTGCCGCCGGCTCCGAGAATCAGAAGGATGCCGGAGAGAGATCCAATGAAGTCAACGAGTTGTTCCGAAGGATCGGTCAGGAGCCGGTCGAGCTCGCGTTCGGAGGATATGGTGTCGGGGAGGCGCATGCACTCTTGTTCGTGTCATCCCGGGCTTGACCCGGGATCCAGATCGACGTTCGACGTTCGACGCAACCTAACCCGAAAGGTACTAACGAGGACGCAACTCTTTCGGAGTGGAATCGTGGGTTTGCCCCCCAGCGAGTCGTGTGCCGGGGTTTTCTCTCACCGTTCTCGCTCGTTCGGGCCAGGCTGTTTGACGTTCGACGTTTGACGTTTGACGTTTGACGTATTTTGCTTCATGGAAACCGAGGAAGCACCGTCGAAGCCTTGGGGCGAGTACGCCCGGCTGCGCCCGCACGAAATCGCGGAAATCATGTCGCGCCATCCGATCGCCTACCTGCCGTGGGGGGCGATCGAGTGGCACAGTTACCATAATCCCGTCGGGCTCGACGGCTTCATCGCCGAGGCGCAGTGCAAGGCCCTCGCGCGCCGCAACGGAGGCCTCGTATTCCCCGTCGTCTTCGCCGGCACCGATACCATCAAGCCGTTCAAAGGCTTCAAGTACACGATCGAGCACGGCGCGGGCACCGTGGATGCGCTCTGCTCCGAATTCCTCGGCCAATTGGCGGAGGAGGGATTCACCACGATCGTGCTCATCACCGGGCATGCGGGCGGCGGACATACAGACGCCCTCGCGACAGCGGGCGGGCGTTTCCGAACGGCGAGGCCCGACGTTGGGCTGATCGTGTATGCATCGTTCGAGCCGATAAAGGACACGCATCCGATGAACCACGCCGCGACCGGCGAGACGTCGCTCCAGTTGTTCGTCGATCGGGAGACGGTCGACCTCGCGCTCGTGCCGGCCGGCGACCCTCCCACGCTCGACGACGACGGCGTCTGGGGCGACGACCCGCGGGCCGCATCCATCGAAAAGGGGGAGGCCATCATGACGAAGTTCGTCGAAACGGTCTCTCCCGAAATCCAAAAGCTTCAAAACCGGCGAGGAGAATGAGATATCGGACTCTGGGAAGAACGGGTCTGCGGTGCAGCGAAATCGGTCTCGGTACCTGGGCGTTCGCGTCCCAGATCTATGGCACGGTCGACCGCGGCGATGCGTACAGGACCGTCGACCGCGCGCTCGACAGCGGCATTACGTTCTTCGACACCGCGCCGCTCTACGGCGATAAGGAACACGACGGGATATCCGAAAAGGTGTTGGGCAGGGCGCTCGGGGATGCCAAACGATCGGTCATCATCTCCACAAAGTTCGGGAGGTACTCGACCGACGGCGCGGCGCCGAATTTCCACGCGAAGAGGGCGTACGAGTCCGTCGAGGGCAGCCTCAGGCGACTCGGCCGCGACCATGTCGACGTGCTATTCTTTCACTCGCCATTCGGCCCGCAGGACATCCACGACGACGTCTGGGAGGCGCTCGACGACCTGAGAAGTCAGGGCAAGGTGCGCTTCCTGGGGCACTCGATTTCGATGTTTGAAGACACCGAAGGGATGGCGAGGCAGTGGGCGGCCGAGAGGAAGATCGACGTGATCCAGGTCGTCTACAGCCTGATGAATCGGGAGTCGACCGCGCTGATCCGCGACCTGGCCGACGAGGGAATCGGCATCGTGGCCCGCGAGTCCCTGGCGAACGGATTTCTGTCGGGCGCGATCACGAAGGAGACGGTTTTCCCCGAAGGCCACCTGAACTCCCGGTACTCGCGTGAGGAAATTGCCGACCGCGTGGATTACGTCGACGCGCTGTCGTTTCTGGTGAGGGGTCCGGTCAAGTCCGTACCACAGGCGGCTTTCCGCTGGGTGCTCGACAATCGGGACGTGTCGCTGGTCCTGAGCGGGGCGAGCAGCGAGGATCAATTGGCGGAATGTGCTGCCGTGTCCGACATTCCGGGGTATTCCAAAGACGAATTGAGGAAGGCAGATGAGATACATGTGCGCGACTTCCAGGCGGCTTGAAGGCGCCGTTCGGACGATCATTCTGTCGGCGTGCGCCGTTCTTGCGGTCCAGGCCGGATTGCATGCTCAGGAGGTTTCCGTCGGCGTGCGGCTCAGTACGCTCGGCTTCGGCGCAGAGGCGGGCGTGAAGGTACTCGACCGGGCGGGTGTACGCGTCGGTCTGAACGCCCTGTCGCTGTCGGTCAACGCCGAGGAGGAAGGGAACGACTACGAGTTCGACATCGGCCTGTGGACGCAATCCCTTCTGGCGGACTTCTACTTCTCGAGGATCGGTTTCCGCGCGACCGCAGGCGTGTTCGCCAACGGCAACGAGGTCGACATGACGGCCGAGTCGCAGAACGGGTTCGAACTCGGCGGCAACGTGTACCCACCGGATCAAGTAGGCACGGTCTCAGGGGGGATGGACTTCAACGACATCAACCCGTACGTGGGGCTTGGCCTCGACACGTCGTTCGGAAGGGATCGGGGCCTCGGTTTCGTAGCCGAGTTGGGAGCGCTGTTCCAAGGCTCTCCGAGGCTGACCTTGAGTGCGGACGGCCCGATAGCAGCCGACCCGGACTTTCAGGCGGAGCTGGAGTCCGAACGCGAATCGATCGAAGACGACATGTCCGCTTACAGCGTGTACCCGGTCGTCGTGCTCGGGGTCAGCTACAGGTTCTGACGTCAAACGTTAAATGTCGAACGTCGTGTCCTTCGAGGAGCGCAAGCAGACTCTGTAGGGGCAGGCCAGAGCCCAACGCATCCGATTCGCTTGGGGTGGCGGTGGGAGCGTCGGCCTGCCCGTCGGCGCCGCGCCGGCGGTCGGTCACCCCTGTTCGTATTCAAACCCCGTAAATATCCGTCCGCACGTCCTTCGCCGCCCGTTTGACGAGTCTCCGATTCGGTCCGTCGGCGTCGAGGTTGATGGCTGCGGAAACGATGTCCGGGCCCGCTTCGAGCGTCTGTGCGATGATCGATCCCTCCGCGTCGAGGATGACCGTGGCGCCCATCCCGTCTTGTGTGCCATTGTGATTGTGCGGGTCGCGCATCCCGGAAGCGACCAACGGGAGGGCCGCATCGACCGCCCGCGCCCGCAGGCGCGTGGTGAAATGCGGGCAGTCTGCGAGCGAGATCAGGTGTGGGAAGACGAGCAGATCCGCGCCCTTCCGAGCCAGGAGGGACGGAAGTTCGGGGTAGTTCAGATCCCAGCAGATGAAGATGCCGATCCGTCCGAAGTCCAGATCGAAGACCGGGACGTCGTTTCCCACAAGTGCATTCTGCTCGAGGCGGCAGATCTCGGGCTCGTGGATCTTTTCGTAGCGTCCGACGATGGAGCCCTCCCGGTCGATGGCGAGGGCGAGGTTCTGGCCGCCGGACTCGCGTCGCTCGATCAGCCCGATGACGACGTTGACGCCGAAGTCCCTCGCGATCCGGCAGGCGGCATCGGATGTAGGTCCGGGGATGGCCTCTGCGACGTCGAAGTAGGTGAAATCCGGATGGTCGTCCGGGTAGCAGAGCATAGCGACCGCCTCGGGGAGGACGACGAGGTCGGGTTTATCCCGTGCGGCCTTTTCCAGCATGTCGAGGGCGTGCCGGCGGTTGTCGTCGGGCGACGCCGTACGAATTGACCAGAGCTGGACGGCTGCTATGTGAACCGGGGTCGGCATTGGGGGATCATGTTGGTTTTTTATTGCGCCAAGACGCTCTTGGAAACGCTAAACGCTAAACGCGAAACGTGCCCCTTCCGCAGGGTTGCGCCAGCGGTGCGGTCGTTTCGGCGCTGTGTTGTTTTTCGCGCAAAGACGCGAAGACGCAAAGGTCCCGGTCAAAATGCGGCCGTCATTTTTCATTTTTCAATTGTAGCGAATTCCTCAAGCGAGACCGCCACGTCAGGGAAGACCCGGGCGATTTTGCCGTCACCCGTGACGAGGTGGAGGCCCATGGCATCGGCGAGTGCGACGAACTCGCAGTCGTAGCTAGAGTGGCCGGTGCGCTCGACGAGTTTCAGTACGGAGGCCGTAGCGACTGTGTACTCCTTTCCGCGCATGGATGCCTCCGCCTTATCCGCGATCCAGACTGCATCCGAGTAGCCTATATGGCCTGCGAGCATGTATTGGCGCAGCACGCTCCTGAATTCCGAGCGCCAGAGCACCGGCGCCGCCCAGTCGGGATCCCGTCGCCGGGCGCCGAGAGCGGCGGGCGTGCGCGGGCCCCTGATCCAGAATGCCGCGATCACGTCCGTATCGACCACGATCATCGGTCAGCCGATTCGAGCGGATCCTCATACCGCCTTCCCGCCCGCTTGCCCGCAGCGGTGAGATCCGGAAGCGGCTCCCCGAACCGGGCGTGTACGGCCTCGGCCTCCGCGATGAGGACGCCGGCGTCGACGGGTTGCGGGAGGAGAGTTTCTTCGAGGAGGGTGACGATTTCGCTGCTCATGGACCGGCGATGCCGGGAGGCGCGCTCGCGGAGTCGCTCGTAGAGGCGGTCGGGGATGTCGCGGACGGTGAGAGCAGGCATGGACCTACGGATTCTTGCGGTGATATCGGTATGACATCATTATGATGCGAGGAGTTCCCGCGCAGGCGTAGTGCCTACTCCGGACCCCGCACTCCGGACTCCGGACGGTTCACTCCTGCTCCCACATGCCTCCCCTGAAACCGCCTCGTCCACACTTCGACAACGACGCTGATGGCCACGGCAAGCCCGGCGGCCACGGCATTCAGGGGCGAGCCCTCAAACCACGGGGTGGGGAAGGAGAGAAGCAGCAACACGATGCCGATTCCAAAAGAGAGGCGTCCCGCCAGGCGATAGGACCGGAGCCCGCGGAGGTCCACGTGCTCGGCCTCCGCGTAGGCGGGCGTTCGGAGATCGCGCTCGAGGCTCTCGATGCTTTCTTTGAACGCCCCTCCGCGCTTGTCGAAGAGCGCTGATCCGAAGAAGAAAGCCGTCGCCGCGCCGATGCCCACGAACGTGTTCAGCTCGTAACGGGTGAAAGCGACGCCGGCAATCGAAAAGTTGATGTCGCTGAAAAGATCCCCGATCGTCACCGGCAGCCCCAGAGCGACGTTCGCGATCACGTCCGCTACGAGGACGCTCACCACCCCGCCTCCGAAAGCCACCATGCCCGACCACCAGGGCGTCCGCGTGAAAATCAGACCCAACATCACCGGGATGAACATCGACGGGCTGTAAAGCGAGCTCGCCCTGAGGTATACCGAAAAGGCGCCGCCGTACTTCTCCATGTTGAGCGCGATCCAGATGGCGATCATGCTCAGCACTAGTACGCTGCTCTTCCCGACGATGAGCTGGATTCGTTCGGTCGGATCCTTCTTCTTGAAATGCTTCACGAGCGGCTTATAGACGTCCTTCGTCAGTACCGCCGCCACCCAGTTGAACGTGGTGTCGACCGAGCTCATCGTGGCGGCGAAGATGGCTGCGACCATGATCCCGAGCATCCCGTGCGGAAGAACCGCGAGCGCGAGTGTCACGAACGCCGCTTCGGTCGGCTCCGACAGCTCGGGCCACATGGAGACGATGTCGGGGAAAAGGATCGGGGTGATCATGACCGGGATGATCCACGTCAATGGCAGAACAATGCTCAGCCAGGCGCACCAGGAGGCCATCTTCTTCGTATCTCTCTCATCGGGCACGCTGTAGTATCGCTGCGCAATGTGCCAGTTAACGTTGTATCCGAGGATGATGTTGATGAAGTAGGCGATCCAGAAGCTCCGGGGTTGGTCGGTGATTTCGATGCTGTAGTAGCCATCAGGAGCATCCGTGATCATCCGGCCTACGCCGTCCATGATGCTTCCGTCTCCCAGGAAGCTCAGGGCCACCGGCAGCATGATGAGGGAGATCAGAAAAAGGATTACGAACTGGAGTGCATCCGTGACCATCACGGCCCACAGTCCCCCCACCGTCGTGTAGATCGCGATGACGAATCCGGTGACGATCAAGACCAGCTGGAATCCGTTGACCTGAGCGACGCCCAGGTCGAACGTCTGCGAACTGAAACCCAGCGCCGTCGAGACGAAGATCGACAGCATGTAGATCATGATCCCGATGATCAGCACATTGGGGATCACGGACAGGACTGTGTAGAAATACGTCGTTCCCGGCGAATACCTGCGCTGGAGGAACTGCATCGGCGTGTCGATGCGCGTGCGCCTCCAGAGCTTCCCGTAAATGAAGTAGCCGAGGTAGTAGGCCGGGAACGCCATCGAGAAGAGGATGAAGGCCGCACCGCCGTTCCGGTACGTGAAGCCCGACGCACCGACGAACATGAACGCCGAGAAACCCGAAACGAAGAGCGAAACGGCCGAAAGCCCCCAGGGAATGTATCCGCCGCCCTTGAAGTAGTCCGCCGTCTCCTTGTTGAACCGCGAGACGTACATGCCGACGCCGATCACCATCAGCATATATAAGCCGACGACGGCGTAGTCGATTTCGTTTAGATGGTGGAGCTCAGGCAAGGGAATGTTCCAAGTTCCAGGTTCCACGTTCCAGGTTTCCAAGTCGGAGGTTCCAGGTTCCAGGTTTCCAAACTCGACGCTCCGTCACCTAGCCGGGCTGTTCGGGGAGGTGGACCGGAATCCAGCTGCAGTAACCGGTCCCTAGAGACTTGGGTAACCTGGAACCTGGAACCCGGAACCTGGAACAAACTATAGACTTTTCGGCGGCACATACTCCCCCGACTTCCTCTTCGACGCAAGCTGCTCTCGATATCCCGACTTTCTGAAGATGCCAATCGGATCGACGGCACCGCCTGATCGCTTCCTTGCCTCGGCGATCAAGGCCGTGACGTCGGTCTCGTACGCAGTTCGTAGGGTTTCCTCGGCCATCAGCACGTCGTTTTCGTCCTGCAGGCTTTCGAGCGCCACGCGATCGACGATGAGCGCCTTGGCGTAAGCCCGCTGGAGCGCCATGACGCTCTGGAGAAGGGCCTCGATCGGGTCCTTCAGGTTGTGGCTCTGATCGAGCATGTACGACGGTTCGAAACCGGGCGCTTGATGATAGGCCGCGTCGACCAGTTCGTTGAACACGAGGAAGAGCTGGAATGGATGGATCGATCCCGTCGTCAGGTCGTCGTCCCCATACTTGCTGTCGTTGAAATGGAAGCCGCCGAGCTTGCCGGCACTCACGAGCCGCGCCACGACCAGCTCGATGTTCGTGTTCGGAAGGTGATGGCCCAGATCCACGAGGCATTTCGCCCGCTCACCGAGTTGTGTCGCAAGCAGGTACGACGATCCCCAGTCCTGCACGACCGTGGCGTAAAACGCCGGCTCGTAAGGTTTGTGTTCGGTAAAGAGCATCCAGTCGGCCGGGAGCTGCTGGTAAATCTCCCGAAGGGCCGATAGCGTCCGATCGAAGCTCTTCCTCAAGTGCATCTGACCGGGAAAGTTGCTTCCGTCGGCCAGCCAGATCGTGATGGCTTTGGATCCGAGCGTCTTGCCGACCTCAATCACATGCAGGTTGTGATCGATGGCATGGCGGCGAACGCCGAAATCTGTGTGGCACAGCGATCCGAACTTGTAGCTCACGGACTGGCCCGCCTGATCCTGAAAGGTGTTGGAGTTGACGGCATCGAACCCCAGTCCCAAATTTGAAGCGTGTGCAAGCAGGTCCGTTGGGTCGTCGGGCTCGTCCCAGGGGATGTGAAGGGAAACCGTAGGCGCCGAGCGCGTCAGTTGTTGGATGACGGCGATGTCCTCCATTTTCTCGTACACGTCGCCCGGCTCTCCCGGACCGGGATAGCGTCCGAACCGGGTACCTCCCGTTCCGAGCGCCCAGGAGGGGATCGCGCACGCGAAGTCTTGCACTCCGGCGATGACTCGTTCGATGTCGACGCCGCGCCGGTGGAGCTGGTCTCTCAGCCCGGAAAGGGCGCTTTCATGGGCGTCTGAACGATCCTGATTGTGGTTTTTTATTTGATCGGAGTCGAGCATGATATCCAAAAAGTTGTCGAAAGCACTTTTATGGCAAAGAAATACGGAATTTATCGTTCGCGGGGTAAACGTAACGAACCCGGGGATGAACAATGAGTAAGTTTCCCTCCTGAACGGTAAACGAGAAACGCTACGCTAAACGCTAAACGAGCCTGTTCCGTAGGGGCAGGCCAAAGCACGATGCCTCGACTCGTTTCTAAAGACTTCGGTGGCGTCGGCCTGCCCGGCGAGGGGCGCAAGCAGCCGAACCTTCCGGGGCAGGGGAAAAGTGCGGCGAGTGAATTGACGGTGCACCGGGCTTCGGTCCTGTAACCTGGAACCTGGAACCTGGAACCTTGAACTCATACATAGCCGTCGATCTCGGCGCCTCGAACGGGCGCATAATCGTCGGCCGTCTCGACGGCGACTCGATCGCTCTGGAGGAGGCCTACCGGTTCTCGACTCCGTCGATTGAGACGGACGGGCACCTCCGGTGGGACCTCGACGCGCTGACTGCGGGCATCAAGGAAGGTGTCGACCGGGCGATCCGAACGGCGCCGGAGGCGAAAAGCGTCTCGGTGGATTCGTGGGCCGTCGACTACGTGAACCTCGACTCGAAGGGCCGGCCGCTCGGACGTCCGTACTGCTACCGCGATCCCCGCAACGAGGGTATGATCGATCAGGCCTTTCGCACGATTTCCCGCGAGCGTCTTTACGAGATCACGGGAATCCAGTACCTGCCGTTCAACACGCTCTTCCAGATTCTGGCCGACCAGGCGTACGAGCCCGACGGCCAACAGGATGTGAGCAATCGGCTGCTGATCGCTGACTATTTCAATCACATCCTCGGCGGTCGCCCCGTCATCGATCTGTCCATGGCGAGCACGACGCACATGGTGGATGCCCGCACGCAGGACTGGTCGGACGAGATTCTCGCCGCTTTCGGAATCGGCCGATCGACGCTTCCCGAGATCGTGCCCTCCGGAACGGTAATCGGTGAAAGCGCCGACCATCCGGGATTCAAGGTCATCGCGACCTGTTCGCACGACACGGGAGCCGCGGTTACGGCCGTGCCGGCGGACGAAGACACGTCCGACTGGGCTTACATCAGCAGCGGTACGTGGTCGTTGATCGGGCTCGAGCTCGAAGACCCGATCCTCTCGATGGAGGCGATGAAGGCAGGTTTTACGAATGAGATCGGCCTCGACGGGCGGATCAGATTCCTGAAAAACCTCTCCGGACTGTGGATTCTCCAGGAGTGCTTGCGAGAGTGGCGCACGACCCGGCCCGGGCTTTCGTGGGCCGAGCTCGCGGAACAAGCGACGGCCGTAGATGTGGGAACACATCGTATAGACGTCGACGATCCCCGGTTCATGGCCCCCGGCGGTATGCTCGCCCGGCTGAGCGCGTATTGCGCAGAAGTCGACATTCCGTTCCCGGCTGAGCCGGGTCCTGTCGCCAGGCTCCTTCTGGAAAGTCTCGCCTCGGCATACGCCGACGCCGCGAATCTCGTGGAGCAGGTATCGGGGCGACAAATTGAGGTGCTCCACATCGTCGGTGGAGGCGCTCAGAACGAACTTCTATGTCAGTTGGCAGCGAACGCAACCGGCTGCCGGGTAACGGCGGGACCTGTTGAGGCCACCGCCATCGGGAATTTGCTGGTGCAGGCTCGAACGCTTGGCGACCTCCCGCACGGAGTGTCGATCCGCGAGGTCGTGCGTCGATCGTTTGCACCGAAAACCTACAATCCGCAATAGACTACAATGACCTATAGACATGTAAAGGACGGCTGGAACGATGCCGTCGCAGATCAGCTCACCCCGCTCGACCGCCTGGTGTACCGTTCGAACCTGCTCGGTTCCGACTGGCGCATCACGAACACGGGCGGCGGCAATACATCCTCCAAGCTGATGGAGACCGACCCGGTAACGGGCGAGGAAGTGGAAGTGCTCTGGGTCAAGGGGTCCGGGGGAGATTTGAGGACGGCGAAGCGGGCCAACTTTTCATCACTCTACCAGGACAAGCTGATCAGCCTTCAACAGGTGTACGATTCCTTCGATGAGAAAGGACCGAAGACGCCCGCCGAGGATGCAATGGTGGGGATGTACAAGCATTGCACGTTCAATCTGAACCCGCGGGCTCCCTCCATCGACACGCCGCTTCATAGCTTCGTGCCGTTCAAGTTCGTGGATCACACCCATCCCGTATCCTGCATCGCAATTGCGACCGCGGCAGACGGTCCGGAGCTGACCAAGGAGATCTTCGGCGACGATGTGATTTGGGTCGACTGGCTCAGACCGGGTTTCGAGCTCGGCCTCAAGCTTCAGGAGGTCTGCGAGAAGTACCCCAATGCCAAGGGAGTGATCCTTGGGGCGCACGGGCTCATCAACTGGGCCGACGACGACAAGGAGTGCTACTATCTCTCGCTCGACTTGATCGAGAAGGCGGCGATCTTTCTCGAGGAACGTATGTCCGGAATCAAGATCTTTGGGGGTGCCCGGTACCAAACGCTCAATGAGAGCAGACGCGCCGAGGTTCTCTCCGAGATGCTTCCGTGGTTGCGCGGCGAGGTCAGCCGCGATCAGAAAATGATCGGCACGGTTCAGACGGATGAAGACACGCTCGAGTTCGTCAACTCGGTGGACGCCCCGCGGCTGGCTGAACTGGGAACGTCATGTCCCGATCACTTCCTCAGGACCAAGATCAAGCCGCTTTTTGCAGACTGGAATCCCGCGTCTGGTGATCTTGGCTCGCTTAAGAAATTGCTCGCTGCCGGCATAGAGCAGTACAGGTCGGATTACGCCGACTACTACGAGCAGTGCAAGCACGAAAACTCGCCGGCGCGTCGTCAGTCGAATCCGACGGTGGTCTTGATCCCGGGTATCGGGATGATCACGTGGGGTAAGACGAAGAGCGAGTCACGCGTGACGGCCGAGTTCTTCAAAGCGGCCACGGCCGTAATGCGCTATTCCGACACGGTGTCGACGTACCAGGCGCTTCCCCGACAGGAGGCCTTCGACATCGAGTACTGGCTGCTCGAAGAGGCGAAGCTCAAGCGAATGCCCCCCGAAAAAGAACTCTCGCGAGAGATCGTTGCCGTTGTCGGCGCAGGGAGCGGCATCGGCAAGGAGGTTGTCGAGCGGCTGCTGGTCGAAGGCGCCACGGTCGCTGCGCTCGACGTAAAGCGCGAGTCCGCCGAAGAAACGGCGCGCGACAACATCGCCCGGATCGGTATGGGTATCGGTATAGCCGGGTCAGGGATTAGCGGCTCCGGTGATGTGGTTGGAATCGGAGTCGATATTACCGACCGGGCTTCGGTCAGGCATGCACTCAATCAGATCGTGTTGGCGTACGGCGGCCTTGACAGCGTCGTGGTGACGGCCGGCCTCTACGTGTCGCCCGACACGAACGGGCACATTCCAGACCAGGGATGGTCCGACAGCTTTGCCGTGAATACGATCGGCCCGTACGTGGTCGCAGACGAGGCGAAAAAGATCTGGAAGAAGCAGGATTTGGAGGGTGCACTCGTGATCACGACGTCCGTCAACGGCGTCGTTGCGAAACGCGGCAGTTTTGCCTACGACGCCAGCAAGGCCGCAACGAATCACCTCGTCCGCGAGCTCGCAATTGATCTGGCGCCCCGCATCCGCGTCAACGCCGTGGCGCCGGCAACCGTCGTGGCCGGCAGCTCGATGTTCCCGCGGGATCGCGTCATGGCGTCGCTCTCGAAATACGGGCTGGAGTATTCAGAGGATGAGGAAACGGAGGCGTTGCGCGATCGGCTGGCAGGGTTCTACGCCGAGCGGACGCTGACGAAGAAACCAATTACACCGCAGGATCAGGCGGAGGCCATATTTCTCCTCGTCAGCGATCGCCTCGGAAAGACGACCGGACAGGTGATCGCCGTCGACGGCGGCCTGACCGAAGCGTTTTTGCGATAGACATAGGGATACGACCATGAAGCCCTTCAGTACCGTCGAGGTGCCCGTAATGTCCGTCAATGGCGACGGCAGCGCGACGCGCCTCGACGTCCTGGCGGTCGAGGAGCCGCTGGAGATCCGGATCATCCACCCCTCGACGGGGGAGACGACTATTTCAGTCACGATGCGGACTCCCGGCAGCGACGCGGAGCTGGCGATCGGGTTCTTGTACGGGGAGGGGATCATTCGATCATTGGAGGATGTGCTTCGCGCCGGCAAGCGGGTCCGGGCCGCCTGCGGGAAGGAGAACATCGTGGTAATCGAGCTGGCGGAGTCGTGCAGCCCCGATCTCGGGAAACTGACGCGTCACTTTTACACGACGTCGTCGTGCGGCGTCTGCGGAAAGGCATCCATCGAGGCGATCGAGGTGCTGCCCGTCGAAGAGCTTCCGGTCGGCGATCTGAGGCTGAAGGCGGAAACCATCCACGAGTTCCCCGCCCGGATCGAAGCTTCGCAGGCATTGTTCGAACGCACGGGCGGACTCCACGCCGCGGCGCTGTTCACGTTCGACGGAGACCTGATCGAACTTCGCGAGGACGTCGGGCGGCACAACGCCATGGACAAGCTGATCGGATCACTGGTACGAAAGGGCGAGCTGCCGGCATCCGAGCGGATCATCATGGTCAGCGGCCGCGCGAGTTTCGAGCTGGTGCAGAAGGTCGTGATGGCGGGAGTTCCGGTCCTGGCCGCCGTCGGCGCGCCGTCGAGCCTTGCCGTGGAGCTCGCCTCGAGATTCGGGATCACGCTCATCGGATTCGTGCGTGACCGTCGGTTTAACGTGTACACTAAACCGATAAGGATCAGCGAGTTGGCGAAACAATTTGGGCCGCCGACGAAAGGGACGTGTTGAATTCTTGTACTAGGTACTTGGTACTTGGTACTTGGTAAGGGTCCGTCGCGGGCAACGGCGTCTGTCCCCCTTCGGAGGGGCGGCTGAGTCCCGAACGGATCGACCGCGATTGGGATAGCGAGTCGGGGACGAAGCCGGGGGCTTGCCCCTCGAAGCGCAAGGGTGAAGAGGGGTCGTCCAGTCCCTCAATCGACTCGCGTCGTCGAATCCCTCGATCTGATCCGGTCGGCTAATGCGCGGACAGTCACCCCGGGCTTCAGCCCGGGGTTGGCGGGACGACAATAAAACCTCCGAGCAGGGCTTCAGCCCTGCGAGGGCCCGTTCAGGGCGGCTCCACCTTCTTCAATCTCGAGAGCAGCTCCTTGATTCATTCGCCGCAAGACCTGCAAGACGGCCTAGGGAGTCAAGAGGATGACACCGGTCTGTTCGGTCGATGAGGTCGAAATCCTGTACAAATAGCGACCTCCAGAAAGACCGGCGCCATCGATGGTGACATTGCGTCGACCGGGTGGCAACATACCCGTCGTGTAGTCCCGGACCAGCCGACCCGAGAGATCGTAAAGTCGCACCGAAACAGGCTCATCGCGAGCCAGCGTCACACCCACTATGGACAACCCGGAGGTTGGATTTGGAAATGGACTGCCTTGGTCTTGGCGATCGCCTCTACGACAAGGATAAAGAGTGCGGCCCACAAACGGCCTCGTAGCATCATTCTACCTTTCGGATGACAAACTCATTTGACCGAAGATCATCGTCGTCAAGCAAGTTCTTGAACCTCTCATCCTTGTAAAGATCTACTCTGAATCTGTACTTCACTTCGTCGGTGAATTGCGGCTGAACCTCTCCAGAGAAAACATCAGGCATTATTGTGTTCTTGAGAACCACCCTGACTCCTGGGTCAATGGGTTCAGGGACCGCGAACCATGGCAGGACGGGCTGCGTCATGAGAATCGTAGGTCTCGTGAACTGAGTCTGTTATAAGGAGAGTGCACCTGAAACTGTAGGGGGATAAACAGAGCTCATGTGGGTATTCGGCAGGGCAGCGTTTTCTACCCTTCGTTTCGCCCGGCCTGAGCCGACATCGCAACTGCGCTACCCGGTTCGGTATTTGAAGTTTGGTATCTCCAGTTTGCCATATCATGAATCGTCTTAAACCACCGCCAATGAAACTCCGCCTCCGCACCAACTCGATCCGGCTCCGGCTGACCAAGTCGGAGGTCGATGAGCTGGTTTCGACCGGCACGGTCACGGAGCTCGTCAGTTTCGGCCCCGACCCCGAGCAGCAGCTCATGTACGCCGTGGAAGCACGAGAGAGCGACAAGATCGGGTGCGATTATCTCCCCGGGTCGATCACGGTGCACCTGCCCTCCCACGACGCGGCGACGTGGGCGCAATCCGACCAAGTCGGTTTCAATGTCGAAATCAACGTCGGAGCCGGAGAGACCCTGACAGTGATCGTCGAGAAAGACTTCAAATGCCTCTCGGATCGTCCCGGCGAGGACGAGTCGGACGCCTACCCGCATCCCGAAGAGGCAAAAGACCACACCTGCTGAACCCAATGTCTGAAACGCATCGAACACCGCCGGAGGAGTCAGACGTTCGGATCGAAGCGCCCGCCGATTCCGCAGCGGGAGCGCGGTCGGTGCGCTCGGTGATGAAGCATGCGAAAGAGGAGATGGGTCTCTTTCGGGGACTGCGGGTGCTCTCGAAAGTCAACCAGCAGGACGGTTTCGACTGCCCGGGATGCGCATGGCCGGATCTCGACCGCCGGAGCGCCTTCGAATACTGTGAGAACGGAGCGAAGGCGGTTGCGGAAGAGGCGACGATCAAACGGGTCACGCCCGAGTTGTTCGCCAGGCACTCGGTCGAGGAGCTCGGCGCGCAATCGGACTACTGGCTCGGAAAACGCGGCCGCATCACGCATCCGATGATCCTGCGAGCCGGCGCCACGCACTACGAGCCGATCTCGTGGGACGGCGCGTTCGCCTGCATCGCCGAAGCCCTGACGTCCCTCGACACACCCGACGAGGCGGCATTCTATACGTCGGGGCGTACGTCCAACGAAGCGGCGTACCTCTATCAGCTCTTCGTCAGAATGTTCGGTACGAACAATCTGCCGGATTGCTCGAACATGTGCCACGAGTCGTCGGGCGTCGGACTGTCGGAGGTCATCGGCGTGAGCAAGGGAACCGTCACGCTGGAGGATTTCGAGCAGGCAGAGGTGATCGTGATCATCGGCCAGAATCCCGGTACGAATCACCCCCGGATGCTCTCGACGCTCGAGGCCGCCAAGCGAGCCGGCGCGCGGCTCGTGCACGTCAATCCGCTTCCCGAGGCCGGGATGCAGCGGTTCAAGCACCCCCAGGAGGTCACGGGCTGGCTGTCAACGGGCACGAAAATGGCCGACCATTTCGTCCAGGTGCAGATCAACGGCGACGTGGCGCTCCTTACGGGCCTTGCAAGACGGCTGGTTGAAATGGACGACGAATCGGAAGGATCCGTCCTCGACCGCCGCTTCATCGCCGAGCGCACGGACGGATTCGAGGAGTTCAAGGATGCCGTGCAGTCGACGGATTGGGAGACGATTTGTCGAGAATCGGGAATCTCGAGAGAGCAGATCGACGAGATCGCGGGACTGTTGGCAGGCACGCAGCGGATCATCTTCTGCTGGGCCATGGGCCTCACGCAGCACGAAAACGCTGTCGCGAACGTCCAGATGCTCACCAACATCCTCCTGATGAAGGGGGCGATCGGACGTCCCGGCGCCGGCGCTTGTCCCGTCCGAGGCCACAGCAACGTCCAAGGCGACCGCACGGTCGGCATCACGCCGCGACCCAAGGCCGCGTTTCTGGATGCCCTCGCCGAGCGCTATGGATTCGAGCCGCCGCGCGATGCGGGTCTCGACACCGTCGACGCCATCCGGGCGATGCATGCGGGAGCGATCAAGGTCTTCTTTGCCCTGGGCGGCAATTTTCTGTCGGCGACGCCTGATACGGATTTTACTGCCGACGCGCTGAAGCGATGCGATTTGACAGTCCATGTGTCGACGAAGTTGAACCGCGCGCACGTCGTCACGGGTCGCACGGCGTTGATCCTTCCGTGTCTCGGTCGCACCGAGCGGGATGAGCAGGCGCTTGGGGAGCAGTTCGTGTCGGTCGAAAACTCGATGGGGATCGTCCACGCCTCGTGCGGCCATCTCGAGCCGGCGTCGGACGACCTGTTGAGCGAGCCTGCGATTGTGGCCGGGATTGCCGACGCCGTTCTAGGTTCGAAGTTCGACGTTCGGTGGCTCGAACTTATTGAAGACTATGACCGCATTCGGGAGGAAATCGAAGTGGTCATTCCGGGATTCGACAACTATGTGGGCCGCGTCCGCGAACCGAATGGATTCTACCTGCCGAATCCGGCGAGAGAAGGCCGGTTCGAAACGCCGTCCGGTCGCGCGCTGTTCACCGTGCATCCGATTCCCGAGCCTGACTTGGCCGAGGACGAGTTCATGATGATGACGATCCGCAGCCACGATCAGTTCAACACGACGATCTACGGGCTGGATGACCGGTATCGTGGAATCTACGGAGGGCGGCGGGTCGTGTTCGTAAACGAGGACGACGCGGCGGAGCGGGGACTGTCGGCGGGCGACAAGGTCGATCTCGTGGGAGAGTACAACGGCCGGACGCGCCGGGCGGACGGATTTACGGTCATTCCTTTCGCGATCCCGAGGAAGTGCGTGGCGACCTATTTCCCGGAGGCGAACGTGCTGGTGCCGCACGACAAGGTGGCGGCGAAGAGTAATACGCCGGCGAGTAAGAGTGTGGCCGTCAGGCTCGTCAGGCCGGACGGGTGAGTTTTGTCCGGGGTGCGGAGTCCGGAGTCCGGTGAAGGGCATGCCGGCGGCGGCGAAACCGTGGAGCCTGCCCGTCCATGAGGCGCGCAGTTTGGCGCACTCCGATAACCTTTTCCGCTTGATAGAGTATATATCAACGTATATACTCACGATGGAATTCGAGTGGGACGAGGCGAAGAATCGCCGGAACGTCCATAAACACCTGATTAGCTTTGACGAGGCGAAGACGATTTTCGACGGCGATGTCCTGACTGTTGTGGACAACCGAGTTGCCTATGGCGAGGTTCGGTTCCTAAGTCTCGGCAGTTTAGATCTGGAGGTCGGGAGCATCGTGATCGTCGTAGCACATACGGAGAGGGGACACAAGACGAGGATTATCTCGGCACGTCGCGCGAACCGAAGAGAAAGGAAGCAATACGATGAGTTCATCTAAAGAGAAGCGCCGTAAAACGCTCGTCAAAATGCGAGACGAGGACATCGATTACTCGGACATCCCAGAGTTGGATGACTCATTCTGGGAAACGGTAGACGTCGTGATGCCGGCCACACCGGAGAAGAAGCAGATCTCAATCAAGATTGATCGGGAGGTGTTGGACTATTTCCGAAAAGACGGTCCCGGCTACCAGACGCGGATGAACGCAGTACTGCGATCGTTTGTGCGTGCGAAACGGGAGAAGCGACAGGGTCGGCTGTGAGGTTCTGACTTTGCCGTTGTGTCCGCCGGGTGGAGTCTCTTTACGGCGTGGAACCCCTTTCTCTGGACGGGCGTACTGCCTCAAAACAGACTTAGTCCGATTCAACGATGAGTACCAAGCCAGCCAAACGGGTAGGGCTTCACCAAGCCAAAACCCACTTCTCTGAACTCCTTCGGCGTGTCGAGGCGGGCGAAGAGATAACGATTTTGCGTCGGGGCAAGCCCGTGGCCCGCCTGGTCCCAAGCCACGAGCCGGCAGGGAAGCGTCCTCTCGGACTCTTGCGCGACCAGTGGCCGCTGCCCGCGGCCTCTGATCTGATCGCGCCCGATTCGGAGATCGACGCGCTATTCTACGAGGCCGATGGCTGAGCGTCTGCTGCTCGACACCCATGCATTGATCTGGGCACTGGCCGACCCGGATGAGTTGAGCACGGCCTCACGCGACGCGATCGAATCGCCGGCGACCACCGTGCTGGTTTCGCCGGCATCGGTCTACGAGATCAACCTGAAGGTAGCACTCGGCAAGTTGCATGCACCCGCCATCGATCTCGTCAGCAGCATTGCAGCGGTGGGCTTCACGGAGTTGCCGTTGCGCCTGGCCCATGCGGCCCTGGCCGGTTGCCTGTCGTTCCATCACCGAGACCCGTTCGACCGACTCCTGATTGCTCAAGCTCAATTGGAGGATCTGACGGTCGTCACGCGTGACACACATTTTACACGGTATGGATTGTCTGTTCTCGCATGCTGATCCTCCAAGAGTTGAAGAGTGTAGACGACAGCCCGTACTCGCTCGTTCAAGCCTCGCCGCGGGCAGGCCGACGCCACGTCGGTTATCCTGGACGAAATACGTCCGTCTGGGCTCTGGCCTGCCCCTACAGAATGGGTTCATCTGCGACGCCCGCATTATTTTCGCACCGCAAATGAACCCTGCTCGTCACGAAACCTCTCGATAACAGCTCCGGACCTTCGCCGGACCCCGGACCCCGGACCCCGGACCAGAGTGAGCATCGTTACCTCCATCCGCGCCTTCAAGCGCGAAGCCTGGATCCTCTACGCCGGCACCTTCATCAACAGGTTCGGCAGTTTCGTCATCGTTTTCCTGATCCTGTATCTGACCGGCAAGGGCTATTCCGTCGAACAGGCCGGTTTTGCCGTCGGGGTTTACGGCGTCGGGACGCTCATCGCCTCGCTCGTGGGCGGCCAGCTCGCAGACCACCTTGGTCGTCGAAGCACGATCGCCCTGTCGATGTTTTCCGCTGCTGTCGTGATGATGGCGTTCCCGCTGGCCGAGCGCTATTGGAACCTCGTCACGCTGGCTGGTCTCGCGGGACTGACTTCGGAGCTGTACCGGCCCGCATCCGCCGCTCTGCTGACCGACCTGACGATTGCCGGGCAGCGCGTCCCGGCGTTCGCGATGTACCGCCTGGCGATTAATCTGGGCATGGCGTTTGGTCCCGCCGTGGGCGGCTTCCTGGCCGGATACTCGTTCGTATGGATCTTCGTGGGCGACGCCCTCACGTCCGCGGCGTTCGGCGTAGTTGCTCTTACCGCACTTCCGAAAGACCTGCCGCAACTGAGTCATTCGCGCAGGTACGCGCTCGATTTTGGCCCCGTTCTCAAGGATCGCAGGTTCGTCCTCTTCCTGATCGCCTCCCTGCTCGGTGCGCTCGTCTTCTTCCAGCATAATTCGACGTTTGCGCTGCAGGTCAAAGCCTATGGATTCTCGAATGCGATCTACGGAACCCTGATCTCCTTGAACGGCCTCATCGTGCTCCTGCTGGAATTGCCGATCACGTCGCTCACGCAGCGTCCGAAGGCGTATTCGATGATGATGCTGGGCATCGTGATGGTGGGGATCGGATTCGGGGCAACGGCTTTTTCGCCGACCGTCCTTCTGTTGGCGTTTACGGTGGTGATCTGGACCATCGGCGAGATCATCTATGCTCCCGTGGCTTCGGCGTTCGTAGCGGATACGGCGCCCGACAATCTCCGCGGGCGCTATCAGGGAGCCTGGGGCGTCACGCACGGATTTGGTCTCGTGCTCGGGCCGACGCTGGGCACCCTGCTATTCTCGAGAAGTCCAGGGCTCCTCTGGACCGCATGCCTGCTGGTGTCCTGTGTCGCCGCTCTTATCCTGCTCGTGATGCACCGACTGAATCCGGATGAATCGTAGGATTCACAGACTCCCTCCTTCACCCGGGGGTAAACACCCCGGGCTTTGATGGACACGACGCTGCGTGCTCACCGAGACGTTCAGACGTTCAGACGTTAAGCGGTTTGACTCCCCAGATCTCCTCGCAGTATTGCCTGATCGTGCGATCCGACGAGAAGTATCCGCAGCGGGCGGCGTTCAGAATCGACATTCGTGTCCACCGCTCCCTGTCACGATAAGCCTTGTCGGCTTCCTCCTGGCAGGCAATGTAGGATGCATAGTCGGCGAGCAGCAGGTACTCGTCGTGATCCAGCAGTGAATCCATGAGTGGCGCGAAGCGGGACGGCTCATCCGGAGAGAAATGCCCCGATGCGATCAGATCGATTGCCGCCTTGAGCTCCGCATTCTCGTCGTAGAATTGGCGGGGATCGTGACCGTTTTCCTTGACCGCGAAGACTTCATCAGTGTGCAATCCGAACAGGAAAAAATTCTCCTCACCAACCCGCTGGCGGATCTCGATGTTGGCCCCGTCAAGCGTTCCGGCAGTGACGGCGCCGTTCAGTGCTAGCTTCATGTTGCCCGTGCCCGATGCCTCCTTGCCGGCCATCGAGATCTGCTCCGAAATATCGGCGGCCGGATAGATCACCTCACCCAGCGTGACATTGAAATTCGGCACGAATGCGACGTTCAGCCGGCCGGCCAAGTCCGCGTCGTGATTGACGACGTCGCCGATCGAATTGATCAGCTCGATGATCAGTTTCGCGGTGTGATAGCCGGGCGCGGCCTTGGCGCCGAATATGAACGTTCTTGACACGATCTCCTGTGTCGGAGCGGTCTTCAACCTGTTGTATAGCGTGACGATGTGAAGCGCTTTGAGCAGCTGCCGTTTGTACTCGTGCAGCCGCTTCACCATCACGTCGTAGAGAGAGGTCGAATCGACCGTGACGCCGAGCCGTTCCTGGATCACCGTTGCCAGACGTTCCTTGTTCTCAAGTTTGATCCGACGCCATGCGTCCCGGAAATCGGGGTCATCGACGAATTCTTCCAACCCCCGCAGCTGGTTCAGATCCTTGACCCACCCCTCGCCGATCTTCGAAGTGATTAAATCCGACAACGGTGGATTGGCGAGCCGGATGAAGCGGCGCGGGCTGACGCCATTCGTCTTGTTCGAGAATTTCTCCGGCCATAGCTCATGGAAATCACTCAAGACACGCTCTTTCAACAACTTGGTCTGCAGCTCGGCGACTCCGTTGACTGAGAAGCTGCCGACGCACGCCAGATATGCCATCCGAATACGGTCTTCCTGTCCATTTTCGATGATCGACATGCGACGGACTCTGTCCTCATCATCGGGGAACCGAGCTCGTACCTCCTCCAGGAAGCGGTCGTTGATCTCGTAAATGATCTCCAGGTGCCGCGGCAAGAGCGATTCGAAGAGCTCGACGGGCCACTTCTCCAGTGCCTCCGGGAGCAATGTGTGCTGGGTCGACGCGAATGTTCGGTGCGTAATATGCCAGGCTCGTTCCCAGTCTACTCGGTTCTCGTCCACCAGAATGCGCATGAGCTCGACGATGGCGATTACGGGGTGCGTATCGTTCAGCTGGATCACTGCGATGTCGGGCAGCTTGTCCCAATCGCTGTTTCGGATATGAAAGCGTTTGATGATGTCTTGCAGCGAGCAGGCGACGAAGAAATACTGCTGTCTGAGACGCAAGCGCCGGCCCTGTTCTGTGGCGTCGTTCGGGTAGAGGACCTTGCTGATATTCTCCGTGTGAATCTTCTGTTCGACGGCCCGTACGTAGTCGCCCACGTCGAAGAGTTGAAAGTCGAATTCCTTGGTGGCTCGCGCTCGCCACAGGCGAAGAAGGTTGATCGTACTCGTCCCATATCCCGGCACGAGGGTATGATGCGGCTCGCCCAGCACCTTGTAATCGCCGACCCAGCGGATGCGATCGGCTCCTTGTTCGTCACGATAGACCTCCGTGTGGCCTCCGAATTGCACCTCGACCATGTCATCGGGCTGCGCGAACTCCCAGTGGTATCCATAATGCAGCCAGTCGTCGGGCGCCTCGACCTGCCGGCCGTCGACGAAGGTTTGCTTGAAGATGCCGTACTCGTAGCGAATCCCGTAGCCCACTGCCGGGCGATCCAGCGTTGCCAGCGAATCCATGAAGCATGCGGCCAATCGACCCAGCCCGCCGTTCCCGAGACCGGGCTCGATGTCGAGTTCGAGCAGCGTGTCGAGGTCGATGTCGTATGCTTCCAGTGCCCGCCGTGCCAAGTCCCATGTTCCGGTATAGAGCAGATTCTGGGTCAATTGACGGCCCATCAGGTACTCGGATGACAGGTAGTAGACGAATTTTGGATTCTGTTCGTAGTACGCGTTGACGTTCTTCTGCCACTCGTACATGAGGTAATCGCGAACGGTGCTGCACACCGCTGCGTAGAGATCGCGGTCTGAGGCGGAGTGAAACGGCTGACCTCGCTTATAGTAGAGGTTGTCCAGAAATGCCTGGCGAAAGGCTTCGACTGTATGCTCAACGTGTGTGAGCGGCTGCGGTGTGATCTTCATGAGAGTTTCTGCGGTTATTTCCAGAGCGAGGTGGCTGTTTTC
This sequence comes from Rhodothermales bacterium, assembly GCA_035512315.1. Taxonomy (GTDB): domain Bacteria; phylum Bacteroidota; class Rhodothermia; order Rhodothermales; family DATKEJ01; genus DATKEJ01. The sequence continues at coordinate 24,884 of DATKEJ010000404.1, forward strand.
CACCCCACCGTGTCGATTCTGCTTATCATGCGGCGGCCTAACATGAACGACACTGATGAAAAATAGATTTCTGTCTCTGGCGACGGCCGCACTGTGTCTCCTCGTTCCGGCCTGTGCGCCGTCCGCCCAGAATGATCATACTGCATCCTCGGCCCACGATCCTGTCCACCTCGTCGTTTTCGAGGCGGATTCACTCTACACGGCCTGGCCCGCGGCTGCCAGGACGGTGGAAGGCGACATACTCGTTCTCTACACGGAGACCGACGAGCACATGGGGCCCGACGGCCGGATTGTCGGTGTCCGATCGTCGGATGAAGGGATGACCTGGTCAGATCCGTTTCTCGTGTATGACACGCCGCTCGACGAGCGGGAGTCGGGGATTACGGTATTGGGTGATGGCCGTTTGGTTGTGCATCTCTGGTCGACGCGACACACCGAGGAGTCGTATGGAGGGATGTCGCCCGGATCCTACTACGACCACACGGTGGCCGCGTGGGTGGAGGAGGTTAACTCGGCGTCATACGCGCAAGCCGAGGCACTCGAGGGTGCGCGCGCAATCATGTCGTCTGACGGCGGAAGGACGTGGAGCGAGCCGGTCGACGGTCCCGATACGATCCACGGCGGCATTCAGCTGCACGATGGGTCGATTCTCGTTTCGTCGTACAGATTGTCGCGCGACTATGTGACGGTGCACAAGGCGGAATCCTGGGAGGGACCGTACCGCCAGATTGCGACCGTGGGGGCGAACGATTCGTCCGTCCAAACGCGTCCTGACAGCTTGCGTTTTGGTGAACCGAGCATCCTTCAGCTCCCATCCGGCCGAGTGATCATGATGATGCGCGTCACGCCGAAGCCGTACTCCGACTCCGATCGGCGGAGCGTGCTCTGGGAATCATACAGCGACGACAACGGCGAGACGTGGGTCGATCCGTTCCCGACGCCGCTCTGGGGATTTCCACCCCACCTAATGTTGCACAGCGACGGACGGGTTGTGGTTGTTTACGGCAGGAGGATACCGCCGTTCGGCCAGAGGGCGGCCGTCAGTTCGGACGGGATCACATGGCGCGAGGAGGACGAGATCGTGCTGCGAAATGACGCCCCGAACAAGGATCTCGGGTATCCCGCATCCGTCGAACTGGAGGACGGACGTGTTCTGACCGTGTACTACCAGTCGCATCCGAGCGATACGCTACGCCCGCCGGAGGGTCCTCCTCCCGATCGTCACAAGCCGGATATTATGGGGACAGTGTGGCGGATGCCGGACTAGTCTGCAAGTCTGCAAGTCTGCAAGTCTCCCAGTCGCCGCGTGTAAACCTTGGCTCATCCCGTTGAGTTGGGAGACGTTCGACGTTCGACGTTTGACGTTCGACGTTTGACGTTTGACGTTCGACGTTCGACCTACCAGGGAACGATCCGCGCGACTTTCGGTGTGACGGACGGCGAATTCCCGTATGCCACCCACACGCCGTCCGTTTCGCGGTCGACTGCCATATGCCGGATGAGCGATCGCGGTGACGGAAGGTTGTATGTGGTGAACTGGGCGGTTTCCGGATTGAAGCTGAACACCGCATCCGCGGCCGCCGTCGCGACCCAAATGTGACCCGTGTTTGGGTGGTGCCTGACGATGTACGGAAGCGCGTCACGAACCGGAAGCTCGTATTCCGTGAACTTCTCCAGCGCCGGATCGAACGCCGCGATCCGGTTTGCCGCGTACTCCGGAATCCAGATCGTGCCGTCAGGCGCCGGGTCGGGTCGTCGCGGTCCGCTGAACGGTGTCGGTAGCGGATACACGGAGAACATCTTGTCATCCGGGCTTAACTTGATCAGCCGGTTCCCGATGAGCTCGGTGCCCCAGATGGCTCCGTCGGGGCCCTTCCTCAATCCGTACGGCATGTTAGTTCCTCCGTCAGGCATCGGGGGAACCGGGACCTCGAACGTTTCGATTTCTCCGGTCGCGACGTCGAGGCGGCCCATCAGCTCGGGATCCTTCGTGAAATGACCGTTGAACCAGACTGCGCCGTCGTTAGGGATAATGCTGTGCGGATACATCCCGATGCTGAACTGGGACCATGAACTGTCGGCCGGATTGAAGCCCGCTATCATTTGCGGGAATCCGAGCAGCGTCCAGTACACCCCGTTCGCGTCGATGTCCACAGCGCGAGGATTCGCGAACTGGACCGGAATCGGGATCGTCGCGAAATCTCCGGTTGCCGGATCGAGATCATAGAGGAGGTGGGTGAACATGCCCGTGACGATGACGTGTCCGCGGCTGTCGACGGCGAGGTCGTGCGGGAGATCGGCCTGCTCGGGTATCGGGTACTCGGTGATTGTGGCTCGAGCGGATCGGCCCATACTATCATCCCGAGGAGCGCCAGCGACGAGGGACCCCTCACTTGGTTCGGGATGACGAGTGGCGTTCAAGTGGGCCACCAGCCAGTCAGCCGTTTCTTCCGCGTTCCTGGACGGCGACATTACCGGGAATTGGGATGATCCTCCGGAGAAAGCGATCATCTGGTTGATGCGCTCGACCCACGACTCGCGCGTTCGCGGCTGCCCGTCTACCTCGACGATCTGCCGGTCGAATTGATGGCAGCCGGTACAGTCGAGAATGAACTTCCGTTTGGTTTCGCCGTCCGGCAGAAGAGAGAGATAGGCGGACGCCGGATGCAAGGCCGAGCCAGCGTCGCCCTCGACCTCGATGACCACGTCATCGGTTCCGCTGCCCTCGAGTGAAGTCGCCTTAATGGTGGGCCCGTGAGCCGCAAGTGCGTACGCGGTCGGCCGGACGAGGGGCGCAGCGAACCTTCCTCGCTCATCCGTCACTACGCTTACCGAGTAGGCGCTGTCGGAAGACCAACTTGTCACGAAGACGTTCGTGGCGGGTGTTCCTTCACCAGTGACGACCTCACCGACAATTACCGCGTCGTCGGAGAAAGGATGCTCGAGGGGCTGACCGCAGCCTAGCCAGAATGCAACCAAGGCGGTCGGAAGGATGTACCTTGTCATAAATATGGTGGAGAGGTGGATCTATAGACAATTGATGGGTCTGCCTACGAAACTACCGGCACCGGGATGCGAGGATCACTACAATTTGCCCTGCATCCTCGGTGCGACCGTTTTAGAGGGAGTGCGTCGCACTTAAAGGTGCGACGCTCTCCCCTTAACGCCGTCACACACATTCAGCGAAAGACGATATCAATATGAGCCAGCCGGCAAGGATTAAGCACTTATTTGAACGTACCCGAAAGGCGTTGCGAGCACGACCCTTCATAGGGTTGAAAACTGCGACTTCTCACTCGCGCATTGTCGACGGGACGACGTGCGAAGTGACTGAGGGCAAATGGACGCTGGTCGTCGACATGTCGGAAAAGGCGGGTGGCAGCGGGCGGGGACCCGACTCGGGAGTGTTTGGGAGAGCCGCATTTGGAAGCTGTACGGCTATTAGCTATGCGCAGTGGGCGGCCATTTTGGATGTCACGATTCAATCGCTCGAGGTGACGGTGGAAACGGACGCGGACAACTCAGGATATTATGATGTCGCCGATGTGCCGGCCGGTTACTTACGTGCTCGCACACTCGTCAGGATCGAAAGTCCCGATCCCGTGGAGAAAGTCATCGAAGTGCTCGACAAAGGTGACAAACACAGCCCCTACCACGACCTGTGGAGCCGGGCATTCGAGATCGAGCGAACCGTAATCCTCAACGGAAACGAGATTTGACATGGATGAGAGACTGCAAAGACGAGTACAGCGCTACGGTTGGGACAAGGCCGCGGCTCATTACGAACTGCACTGGCGCAAACAACTCGAACCCGCCCAGAGACTCCTGCTGGAGATGGCCGGGATACGGGCCGGGGAGCACGTTATTGATATTGCCTGCGGCACCGGATTGACGACCTTTCCCGCGGCCGAAGCAGCCGGCCGCAACGGCCGTGTTCTTGGCACTGACATTTCGGACAGGATGGTCGAGGCGGCCTCGGCACGCGCTGCGTCGAACGGTGTAGAGCATGCCGAATTCGCCAGAATGGATGCAGAGTCCCTCGACGTTCCCGACCAGAGTTTTGACGTCGCGCTGTGCGGCCTTGGTCTTATGTACGCCCCGTTTCCCTCGGTGGCCGTTTCCGAGATGTTTCGCGTGCTGAAAGCCGGCGGCCGGGCCTCCGCCGCTGTTTGGGGACGCCGCGACAAGTGCGGCTGGGCCGAGATCTTCCCGATCGTTGATGCACGCGTATCGACCGAGGTATGCCCCATGTTCTTCCAACTGGGAACGGGGGACGTTCTGAGTGCAGTCTTCAACGAGGCGGGATTCACCGACGTCCGTTCGGAGCGGATTTCGGTCGAACTCCATTACGAGACGGATGATGACGCCTGCGGTGCTGCCTTCGCAGGTGGTCCTGTTGCGCTAGCCTATTCTCGTTTTGACGAGCCGACGCGTAAGGAAGCCTTCGAAGAGTACCTCGCGTCGATTCGTCCTTACCGGGATGGCGACGGATACAAGATCCCCGGGGAGTTCGTGATCGTCTCGGGCCACCGAGATAACGATTCGTGAACACCGTCATTTGGGCGCGCCGCCATTTCGGACGTCTCCAGACGATGCATCTCAAACGAGGTCATGAGCGCTGTAGATCGCGAAAATGTACATCGAATTCGTCAAGTTCACTCCCGCTACTTCGTAGTCTTGTGATCAGTTCGGGCGAATCCCCGTGACTGTTATCCCGGACTTCATCGGGCCGTCATCCCGGACTTGATCCGGGATCCAGCGTCGGATCATCCGGCGAACACGAGATATCTTGCGACGACTATGCCGATGCGAAGCGCGAGCCTTGCAGCATGCCTGCTGATTGCTGTGACCGCGGCCACACCGGGGTTGCTTTCCGCACAGACGGGCGCCGACCGGATTCGTCTGAATCAGATCGGCTTTTATCCCACTGCGCCCAAGATAGCGATCGTCGTCGATGCCCCGGAAGGTCCGTTCTTCGTAACGACGCCGCAGCTCGACGACACCCTCTTCACGGGTGCCCTCTCCGGCTCCCGGACCTGGAGCACGTCCGCCGACCCTGTTCGCCGCGCTGATTTCAGCGCATTGCAGGCGGAGGGCGAGTTTGTCGTTACGGTTCCCGGGATTGGCGCGTCGCACGTTTTCGAGATCGGCCGCGGAGTTCATGACTTGGTGTCACGTGCAGGCTTGAAGAGTTTCTATTTCCAGCGCGCATCATCGGGGTTGGATGAACAGCATGCCGGGAAATGGCATCGGGCGGCCGGTCATCCGGACACGGAGGTACTCGTCCACGGATCAGCTGCAACGACGCAGCGGCCTGCAGAGACCAAGATTTCATCGCCTCGCGGCTGGTATGACGCGGGCGATTACAACAAATACATCGTCAATTCCGGCATTACGGTAGGAACGCTGCTGTCGCTTTACGAGGACTATCCGGAACACCTCGACACGCTGGATCTCGACATTCCTGAAAGTGGCAACGGGCTCCCGGATTTGCTGGATGAGGTCCTCTGGAATATCCGGTGGATGCTGACCATGCAGGATCCCGACGACGGAGGCGTCTACCACAAGCTCACGACGGCGAACTTCGAATCATTCGTGATGCCCGACAAGGCAACGTCGAGCCGATACGTTGTTCAGAAGAGTACGCCGGCTGCGCTCAATTTTGCCGCCGTTGCCGCTCAATCGGCTCGCGTGTTCTCGCGTTTCGGGACCGAACTTCCCGGGCTGGCGGATTCGTGCACCGTCGCAGCGCGCTCAGCCTGGAGTTGGGCCCGACGGAACCCGGAGATCCGCTACAGCCAGTCCGCCCTGAACGCCGCATTCAACCCTGACATTAACACGGGCGAGTACGGGGACTCCAGTTTCAGGGACGAATTCGCGTGGGCGGCGGCGGAGCTTTTCGCGACGACCCGGGAAGACAGTTTCCTGACTGCCGTCGACGTCTTCTTTACGCCCAACTACACCGTCCCCTATTGGGGTCGTGTGGAGACGCTCGGGTACTACACGCTTTTCCGGATGCGCAACGAGTTTACGGGGACCGGTGCGCAGTACGCCGCCCAGGCCCTCTCGAAAGTCATGGCTCTCGCTTCGGGCGTTAACGCGAATGCTTCCGGCACAGCCTACGGGGTCGCCATGGGAAAGACGAGCGACGATTTCGTTTGGGGAAGCAACGCCGTGGCCTCAAACCAGGGGATTGCGCTCATATACGGATACCGCGCGAGCGGAGACAGAAAGTACATCGAGATGGCGCTCGCCAATCTGGATTACCTGCTCGGCAGGAATGCCACGTCATACTCGTTCGTGACCGGGCACGGAGACAAGACGCCGAGATTCCCGCACCACCGGCAGTCGGGATCGGACGGCATACCGGATCCCGTCCCGGGCCTCCTCGTCGGTGGCCCGAATCCCGACCGGCAGGACGGCTGCGTCTATCCATCGACACATCCGGCCGAGTCCTATACCGACACGGAGTGCTCATATGCCTCGAATGAGAACGCCATCAACTGGAGTGCGGCTTTTGCCTACCTCGTGACGGCGATCGAGGCACTCAAATCGGATGCCGGTTTTGCGTCGGTTGCCGTCGAGCCGCCGGAGCACGACTTCGGGGCGGCTCCTGCGATAAAAAGTGTCTTTCCGAACCCTTTACGCGAGCAAGCGACGATCTCGTTCTCGGTAGATCGACCGCAGCGCGTCCGAGTCGATGTTACCGATCAGCTCGGAAGGAGGGTGGGTGTCGCTCGCCAGATGGAGGTCCGCTCGGGCTCAAATCAAACCGTTGTTGACGGCCAATCGCTCCCCCCAGGTGTCTACTTTGTCACACTCACAGGAGAGTGGTTTCGTGAAAGCTTCAAGTTCGTGCAGCTGAGATAACGTCGTCGTCGTCTTGCAACTGTAGGGATGAATCGGCCGCTACGTTGTGCATCTTACCCAGCAACCGGCGAACTTGAAACTCAGAAGGTCTCAAGCGGTAAACGGTGCTCAAGTGTCGGAAAAGGCGCGTCGCGTCCACCCCAGGCCCGGCACATGATTTGCATGTCGGACCAAGGCCATAGAATCAGCAAGCAAGTACCTGCGCCATGTTGACACCGGACCTCGATCAACTGGTTTTCACGGCATATCCCTTACTGGATGCCACCTTCGCGAGGGCGCTAGCTCGCCCCGAGCCGCTTGATCACTGGGTTCTAATTGTAGTTGTCGCTCTCGCCTCTGCGTTTCTGCTTCTCAGGCTAGGAAGTGCGGTGAGCCGGCGCAATTGGAAAGACAGCCTGCTGGATCAGAAGCGAGAGGCCAGGCGACGCACCAGGCAACTGGCACACATTTTTTCAAGCCGCGAGTCTTCTTCGCCGCCGACGTCTACGATGGCCCCCACTGAAACGGCGCCTGCCGAGACGTTCGACCTCCGGACTCTCGACGTTCAGGATCGACTCAACCGTGCTCGCGCCGAAGCTATTCACGTGCTCATGCTGATCGACCGGCTTCTCGAGTCGACACGAACATATGACGGGATGATGAAACCGGACCTCTCCGAACGGGCGCTCACGGCGACGGTTGGAGAGGCATTCGGGCGTTTTGATGCGGGCGATATGCTGCCGCACATGTTGTTCGATGCTTGCTCGACGGATGACGAAGGTGAATCCGAACTCCCTGTCTTGGACGACACCGGCGCGTCAGGCGACACGGCGACTGCGATGGAGGGTGACATCTCACGCCCACTCATCCTTGTCGTCACCGAAAGTGCCGAGGTCCGATCGCTCGTCGACACACCTCGGTGGTCGAGATACCGGATTGCGGAGTCGAGCAGCGGTCACAACGGGCTCCAAATGGCCAGAAGGCTTCAACCCGAGCTCATCATCAGCAACGCCCTCGTGGGCGGGATGGAGGAAGTGGCGTTCAGTCGCAAGGTCAAGGCCGACAAGGACCTCCAGCATATTCCCATCGTGCTTCTCGCCGCACTTGACTCGCCGGATGCGCGCGTCGAGGCCATTCAAGCCGGCGTCGATGCCTTCGTGACGCAGCCCTTCGGTGACAATGAGATCGCCGCAGTTGTTGACAACCTGATCAAGTCGAGGAGAGCGCTGCGCCAGCTGTACAGCCGGCAAGTCCTTCTGAAGCCGTACGACGTCGTGGTCGCCTCGTCGGACTGCTCGTTTGTCGAGAGGGTCTACGAAGTTGTCAACCAGCATCTTGGAGACGCCGGCTTCACGGTCGGGCAGCTCGCTCGCGAAGTGGGTGTGAGTGAAAGTCGCCTCAAGCGAAAGCTGCGGTCACTCATTGACGAAACTCCTGTTGCACTTATCAGAAGGACCAGGCTGGAACGGGCCGCCGACCTGCTCAGACAGGGCTCGGGGAATGTTAGTGACGCTGCGTTTGCGACGGGCTTCAGTAACCTCAGCTACTTTGCAAAGTGCTTTCGGAAGCGCTGGGGGCTGACGCCGTCTCAGTTCCTGGCAAGTGAGACGTCGGCGCAGAGGAACGGGCGAGCTTCCGGGCAAGCCTGGCGACAGGAGTGGACGCAGGCCCCCCTGCGCCCACCTCCCGAAGCAACACAATACACGATAGTAGGATCTATCGGTTCGGCGAGGGCCGTCCCACGACGAAACGCACCCGCGAGCGACCTGGAGGAGTCCTCGCCCAACAACACTGAGGCCAGTTATGGAAAGCCCCCTCGCTTAACTGAGAGATACTAAACAGAAACGGGGAACGCCCGTTACCCCAATTCGACCAACCTTTGACATTCTCGGGTCGATCTGATGCGCGCGCATAGACGACTGGTCGAAAAGTGTCATCCGCTCGAAATGCTCGAGAAGCACCTCGGCGAGCCGGTTACAGGTCTGTCGCCGTTTTAGCGAATGTCTGATCGATGAGGGTGCACCAGATGTGGATGATGATGAGGTGCACCTCCTGGATTCGCGCCGTGGAGGTTGAAGGAACGCGAATCTGATAGTCGGCCGGAAGCGAGTTCAGACCGCCTCCGCCGGTAAGGGCGATCGAGCCGATCCCAGCTTTTCGAGCAGCTGCGAGGCCGCGCAGGACGTTTTCAGACTGCCCCGAGGTCGTCAGACCAACCGCAACGTCCCCCGGTCTGGCCAGCGCCTCGACCTGTCTGGCGAACAGCTCCGCAAACCCGAAGTCGTTGGCGATGCACGTTACCAGGCCCGGGCTCGCCGGGAGACTGACTGCCGCCATCGGCCGCCGCGTGAACTGGAAACGGCCCACCAGCTCACCGACGAAATGATCGGCCTGGGTCGCGCTGCCGCCATTGCCGAATGCCAGAATCTTGCCGCCCGATGACAGGCCCCGGATCAGCACTTCGCCGGTCGACTGAATCTGATCGCCGAGCGCGTCGCGACACAACCGGATTGTCTCGACGTGTGCGTCGAACTGGGCCTGGATGTTGTCGCGGGAGTTTCTCACACCTCGTTCCTCAGGAAGCATTTCGGATTTTACCGTTCAGCGTTTATCGTTTCTTGTTTTGTTCTCTCGCAAAGGCGCAAAGGTGCGAAGGGGATTGGCAGTGGTCTTCCCGCATTCGTCTCTGACCGCGGACAAACTCGTGCCAGTGCCCGCAGGGGCGTTTAGCGTTTAGCGTTTAGCGTTTCACTATCGCCGCCATTAGCGCCGCAACGTCACCGAGTGCCGCTCCGAGGGCGCACGGCTCGATGCGCACCGCTTCAACGGCCTGAGGGAGCGCCTCGCGCGCCAGTTCATTTCGGAGCGGGCGAAACAGTCGCTCACCCAGCACTTCCGAAAGCCGGCCCAGTACGATGATCTGAGGATTGAAAGCGTCCACAAGCAGTGCGATTCCGCGGCCGAGCCAGAAGCCCGTCTCCTCGACGACGGCGAGAGCGTCCCCGTCATCCGCCAACACGTCGTCGACGAACATACGAACCGTTGTCTCCGCGTTCCATTTCGAAGGATTCCTGCGCTTGGCGCGCTCCAACATAGCCTTGCCGGAGGCAAGACCCTCCCATGATCCCGCTTTGGAGAAGCCGACCGGACCCGATTCCATCAGCCGCCAGTGCCCGACCTCTCCAGCGGTGTCCGATGCCCCG
>DATKEJ010000405.1:0-5396 GCA_035512315.1 Rhodothermales bacterium
GCTTACAAATCGAAGATTCTCAGTGAAACGGATAATCATTATCGGCGCATTCGAGACGAGATTCGTATTCGCAACAGGTACCCGGTTCGTAACGGTCAACCCGCCGGGAGGGTTGCTTTCAGGGATTTCGTCCGGTATGCGATAGGAATTCGCGACCGGAATCGGGATTCGCACTGGCATTCACAAGCGCGTCTCCTGATGCTGGACGTGATCGATTACCGTTTCATTGGTCGAGTTGAGAAATTCCCGGAAGACTTCAAGAAGGTGTTGTCGCGTCTGGGCCTCCCTGAGGGATCCATGATCCTCGACCCGTCGGAGGTTGTCAACCCGACTGCCAGAATCTATCATGCGGCTGTTTTCGACCGAAAGCTGGCGGATCAAGTCTATCGGGCCTTCAAAGAGGATTTCGAAGCATTCGGCTACGATCGCGACAGCTGGATGTTCGATTTCGACTAGTACCCTCAACCTGCAGGTATGCGTCCTCAAAGCGAGCATCGTCTCCGGCGATTCCTTCCACTCCTCGTAACGTTGCTCGTTCTTGGCTCATTCATTTTTGGCCTGTCTGTCGGCAGGTACAGGGTATTCCCTTATCAGCTTCTCAAGGAGTCGAAAGTCCGCCTCGCCTCGTTGTGGCAATCGGACGTGGGGGATCGACCGCGACTTCTCATCACGAGCCTCGTGCCTTTCCAAAAGTCGGTTTATGAGGATTTCGGAGAGCTCAGGCTTGCGTGGGGGGGAGGAGGACTGGCGCGGGTTGCATCGTCGGTGATTGGCGTCGACAGCCGGGGTCTCTTCTACGAATACCATGGAGATGGTCGAGTTTCGGCCCTCCCAATCACGCTCGATACGAACCGCAGCGAGTATCAGGCCTTCTTGGAGACGCTAGGCGCGGCCGGTGGGAACCCCTCGGTCGCTGAACGCAACTTTCGAATCCTGGATTTGGAGGCAATTGAGGACCAGGAGCGCGTCACGATCATCGTGTCCTACGATTTCTGGGATCCGGCGCGGATCGGCAAAGTTGCGCGAGTGGCTCGGCTGACCCTGGATGGCGGCCTGGAGCCTCTTCGCGTTGCCCCGAACGTTGAGCTCAAGGGCTGGGAGGTCATCTACGAAGCGACTCCATTCATTCCGTTCTCGGCCGAACCTCTCTCTCCGTTCCAGAGTCTCCACTCGGGGGGGCGAATCGTTTCGGATGGCTCCAACATTCTGGTCGGCCTTGGAGACCGGCAATTCGACGGGAATCGTTACCCTGATGGACCCCAGAGCGACACCAGTAGTTTCGGCAAAGTGATTCGTATCGACCTTACGACGCTGAAGTCAGACGTGTTCAGCAACGGTCATCGAAATCCTCAGGGCCTGCTAATCGACAGGGAGGGCAACATCTGGGAGACCGAGCACGGTCCACAAGGTGGCGACGAGCTCAACCTCCTTCGAGAAGGCGCCAACTACGGGTGGCCGCTGGAGACCTACGGAACAGATCACTTCCGCTACGTGTGGCCTCAGAGCCGCAGTCAGGGCAGGCATGATCAGTACGAGAAGCCGGCATTCGCCTGGGTGCCGTCAATCGCAGTGTCGAATGTGATTCAGGTTGAGGGCGCGCCCCGAGCGTGGGATGGCGATCTCCTTGTCTCCTCGCTGAAGGCCATGAGCGTGTTCAGAGTCAGGATCGAGGATCGACAAGTCCGGTTCGTCGAACCCATCTCAATTGGCGAACGCATTCGCGACCTCATCCAGCTCGCCGACGGCACGATCCTACTGTGGACTGACAAGGCGCACTTCGTCGAGCTGAAGGTCGATCAGGAGCAGCTGCAACGAGGACAAGTCCAGCCAATCCTCCTGACGGAAAACGAGAAAGCCATAGGTTTGGATCGCATTATCGAGTCCTGTCAGCAGTGTCACCGATTTCAGAGCGAAGCCTCTGATGCTGGTTCCATCTCGCTTTGGGGAGTCTTTGGCCGGGAGATCGCTGCCACCAGGTTTGAGGGATACTCGCGCGGCTTGCTTGCGAAGGAAGGGAGATGGACGGAGGAAAGCCTCAGGTCGTTCTTGTCAGATCCCGAGGGGTTCTCGCCTGGCTCGGGTATGCCCGACCCGGGCATCTCCGATTCTGCGACAATCGAGTCGCTCGTCGCCTACCTTGAACGACTGCGCTGAGTATCGAAACAGGACCGTCGAATATAGGTGGCGAAGAGGCGCCCAGACGATGAAGATTGATGACGTCGCGCAGATCGTAGGCGACACACCGTATATGACCCTAAGCCAGGCCCGGACGATGACTCGGTTCATTCAGGAGAATCAACCTGAGGCCATTCTCGAGCTCGGCTTTGCCCATGGCGTGTCTACCTGCTATATGGCTGCTACGCTCTCTGAGATGGGCAGAGGCACGATCGTCTCGATCGATCTCGAACCGGCCCGCGATCGCAAGCCGAACATCGAGGATTTGCTCGAACGCATCGGTGAGCGCGACAGAGTGGAGGTGTTCTACGAGCCTACATCATATACATGGCGGTTGATGAAATTCCTTGAGGAGGATCCGTCCGCGAGATTTGACCTGTGCTACGTTGACGGGGCACATTCGTGGTTCGTGGATGCGCTGGCATTCTTTCTCGTCGATCGCCTTTTGAAACCTGGCGGATGGATCATTTTTGACGATCTCGACTGGTCCTACGCAACCTCTCCTTCGTTGAAGAACCTGGAATGGGTCAGGAACATGCCCCCGGAAGAACAGGAGACTGCTCAGATCAGGAAGATCTACGAGCTCCTCGTCAAAGCGCATCCCAATTATGAGAACTTTCGCGTCGAAGACGGGTGGGCCTTTGCCCAGAAACGACACGGAGCACCTTCCGCGATGATTCCCGGGCAGCGAGAAACTGAGCACATTGTCCGCGTTGAGAGGATACAGGTTGGATTTGGCGGTTTCTTACAGCGGGTGGCCAAGAAGCTCGGGCTCAGGTAGAGGCCGCGACCCGGTTCCCCAGAGGGGCTTTACGATATCTCGTTGTAGATGCCCACGAGCTGCTTCGCCACACACGACCACGAATGTTGGGCGACATAGTCGGCGGCGATTCTCCCCATGGCGTCGAGCGGAGCCTCGAATGACTTCAAAAGCGCCGCCTCGATTCCATCGACCCCAGACTCATCGTAGAAAATCGCGGCCCCCTCAGGCATTTCGGCCATGCATCCCAAACGTGGGGCGATGATCGGCCGGCCCATGGTGGCCGCCAATATGCTTGCTCCTGAAGTCAGTGACCTGACGTAGGGCAGAACCACAACGTCGGACGCACTGATGTAGCGGACGAGCGTCTCGGGGTCGACGTGCTCCAATCTGAGCGTGATCTGCGGCTCGTCGGACGCCATGGCGGTGATTTCTTCAGCAAGACTGGGCGGTTTCGGCTCTCCGACAATCGCCAGATGGGCGGTCGAAGGCTTGACTCGTAGAAACGCCTCGATGAGTGAGGGAACGCTCTTGTACTCCCTGATCTGGCCGAAAAAGAGCATCATCGTGGCGCTTTCAGTCAGACCTAGCTGTCGCCTCGCGTCCCCGCGTGCAATTGGCGGGGGGTACGCGTCGCCGAAGTGACCGTGAGGTACGACCAGGATCCGGCGCCGGTCGAGCCCGTAGGCTGAGGCGAGCTCAGTGGCTGCCCGATTGCAGTGGGCTACGACCCTGTCAACGGTGCGGGCGAGCACTCGTGAAGCCAGAAGCTCCCATCGCGCCAGGTGCCTTTCATGATTTACGAGGTTGTGCACCGTCCAGACAAACCGTACGCCGCGCACCTTCAACGGAAATATTTGCAGAAAGAGGAGGACCGACCGTATCACGGCCGACGCCAGATTCCTTCCCAGGAAGTAACCGTGCTGCCACTGAAGGTGGACAACGTCGTTTCGATCAACCCCCGAGAGCAGACGGAGGAACGGGAAGCTGCCGGGTTTCAGCGACTCTACGACGATGCCCTCTTTGCGCAACGCTTCTACCAGCAATCCGAGATACGGATTGCCGCCCGCGTCATGAGGAACGATCACTCTAAGGCGACTCCCCATCACGTCCCGGGCCAGTGCGTCCAATTATGCCCGCCCGGATTCGCGCGCATGGATCATCCAACGGTTTAGGTGACCCGTTGTCAACCGTCGGGACAGTCGTGCGTTCCGAGGCCTGTTGTCGGAGACCTATGTTGATTCTTACGCGCACACAGAGTTTATTTCAGAACCACTGCGGGCAATTTTCAACCCCACCGAAATGTCCAGAAAGTTCGCGCTGGCCGTTGTCTGCGTCATCATCGGCGTATCCGCCGCTTGGGTCGCCGGAGCGGCTTTTCCCGGTTTGCGATCATACCTCTTTCCGGCGCTTCCACCGCCAGTTCCGGCCATCATCAGCTACCAGGGCCTGTTGACGGACAGCACAGGAGAGGCCGTTACCGGCTCCAAGTCGATGATGTTTTCCGTGTATGATGAGGCCGGTGCGCTCACGCCGCTCTGGTCGGAGACGCAAGTGGTCGACGTCAGCGACGGCCTGTTCGACGTCTACCTGGGAGACGTCGCGGCACTGCCCGACACAATATTTGACGGCAGTGTACTGTATCTCGGTGTCAAGGTCGATGCGGACGAAGAGATGACTCCCAGACAGCGGATGGGGAGCGTGCCCTATGCATTCATGTCGGGCGCGGCTGCGTGTCTCAAATCGGCCGGGGGGGAAGTATGCGATGGGGCCGACAACGATTGCGACGGTGCAATAGACGAATCATTCCCCGAAGAAGGTAACGTTTGCAACGACGGCCTCCCCGGCAACTGTCAGGCGGGAGTATTCGGCTGTTCGGCAGGGTCTCTCGAGTGTGTCGGCGCAGTCTTTCCCGAGCCTGAGGTGTGCGACGGCTTGGACAATGATTGCGACGGCGAGACAGACGAAGGCAACCCCGGTGGAGGAGGCGCGTGCGTCACCGGTCTATTCGGAGCATGCGAAGCTGGTACCACTATTTGCTCAAGCGGAGTTCTTATCTGTCAGGCGAACGTAGAACCTCAGGCCGAGATCTGTGACGGTTCGGACAACGATTGCGACGGCCAGACAGACGAGGGCAACCCGGGTGGAGGAGGTGAGTGCAACACGGGCCTTCTCGGAATCTGCGAGCACGGAACGCTCACCTGTTCATCCGGATCCCTCATCTGCGAGCAGAACGAGCAGCCCGTCTCTGAAATCTGCGGCGACGGTCTCGACAACGACTGTGACGGGGTGACCGACGAAGATTGCTGAAGTCTGGGAGAAGGCAGAACGAGGCGCCAACGTGCCTGACAGACCGCGGACCACGGACCAAGTTGTGGAGATGCCGGGAATCGAACCCGGGTCCGGATGGGCGCACCTGCGCACACCTACGTGCATAGTCGATCTATTGAAGCTTCACCCG
>DATKEJ010000406.1:0-4994 GCA_035512315.1 Rhodothermales bacterium
CGACCTTCTCGCCGACGATCTCGCGAACCGATTCGAGCCGGGAAGTCACCTTTCGAGCCCACTCCTCCATCTCCGCCGGGAAGTGAACGCGATAATGCTCGGTCTCGAACGTCATCCACTCTTCGGAGGGAGCCTGCGCGCCGAGCGGGATCGCAATCAATGAAAGCAGGAGAAGCGTGACGAACAGCCGAAGAGGAGCTCGCATAGGCAAACCTACGAAATCGAGCCTCCTCGGTTCTCATTCCGCGGAGCGTCGACGACCGGGCGACGGGAACACGACTATACTGAGCCACCACTCCCGCAGGATGTCGACCGGACACCCGAAACATTTTCCGACCGAAAGGTATCGATGGAACGTCACCTCCGCCGCATGATGAACGACCTCCGTACGAGAACGGCGAAGGAAAAGCTCGCGCAGGTCAGACATGTTTCGAAGGAGCGGAAAGGACGACCGGAGGGGGATGACGACATCGACTTGACGGGCGAATACGACGAACCCGGTGAGATTCCGGTTCGAGTGAGAGCGCGCGCAAAGAAACCGCGTACGAAAGAGACGGGCGATAAGAGGACTCGGAACGCTCCCGTGCCCGGAGCGCGCGGAACCGTCGTCACCGTTCGCAAGCAGCGCTGCAAGGTTGCGCTCGGTGAATCGCTCGTGACCGCCTGGCTCTCGTCGGAGATCGCCGCCGAACAGCAGCACGCGATCGCAGTGGGCGACGAAGTCTTTCTCGAGAAGCGGGAGCGCGACCACGTCGTGATCGAAGTCCTGCCGCGACGCACCACGCTTTCGCGTCCCGATCCTTTTTCTCCCGACACGGAGCGCGTCGTCGCCGCGAACATCGATGTTGTGGTCCAGGTCTCGGCCGCGAAAGAACCACCTATGACGACCGGACTGATCGATCGTTATCTCATCGCGATCGAGCGAGGCGGCGCCCAGCCCGTCATCTGTGTCAACAAAATCGACCAGGCGGATGCCGCGGGAAGAGCCGCGATCGGAGAGCAACTCGACGAATACCGGTCAATCGGAATCCCGATCATCCACTGCTCGGCCGAAACGGGAGAAGGACTCGACGATCTCCGTGAAGCCGTGACTGGAAAGACTGCGGTACTGGTCGGTCACAGCGGCGTCGGAAAGTCATCGCTCCTCCGCGCTCTCGATCAGAAGCTCCTCATTGCGACGGGCGAGATCCATCGCGAGGGCCGCTCCGGCAGACACACGACGACTTCGTCCAACCTCTACGAGTTTCCCGACGGAACCCGGCTGATCGACACACCCGGCATCCGGCAATTCGGACTGTTTCGCCTGGACCCCCGGGATCTCCGATTTTTCTTCGAGGAGTTCAGCCGGTTCGACGACGGCTGTCGCTTTCGAGACTGTTCCCATCTTCACGAGCCTGATTGCGCCGTCAGGTCCGCCGCGGAGCGCGGCGAGCTCCCCCGATTCGCGCGATACGTCCGGATGGCCGGCGAGCTGGACGCGGACTGACACTTCGGCCAGAGCCACACTTCTCCCGGCTCTCTCCGACTGTCGCCGCGTATCGGCTCTCTTCTCCCACTGATAGGGTCACACCTTCGTTATTTGGTTCAGTCGCGCGAATTTGTCCGCCGAGGTGTTGGACGAGGAATCGACCCAGGGACGGGATCGGCGTTGTTGCTCGTGATAAAGGCGAAAAGTGGCGCCGCGACAGCAGGTCAGCTTCGGTTGGCCGTCTACAAGTCCCAACTGAGGCAAACTTCGGACGTGGCGAAGCGATTCAGAACGGCTGTCGGATGAGAACCTCGGGTGGTGGAAGGGGCGGCGCGTGCGCGCGGAGAGTCGTGATGCAGGAATCGATCAAGCTCGCGAGGCCCGGGACCCGACTTCTGTCCGCTTCCACCCGCTTTACGAGCGTCGAGACGTGTCCGTAGCTCCGCAGCCCCAGCAGCGCCGCGATCTCGCGGAGGCGGCTGAGCGACTCGATCCTGGCCAGATGCGCGATGATCGCCCTTCCGGGGTGCCCGCGCGTCGTGCGGATCTCGTCGAGGTCCGCATCCATCATTGCGGCCGCGGTCTCGGCCGTTTCAACGAGCTCGGGCCGGTCGACGTTGCGCTGCGGTGAGGGATGCTCGGTCGAGCGTGGCTCGGCGTCGATGAGCGTCTGGACCTTCGCGATGAACTCAGCTGATCCTAGGTAGATCTGTCCTTTGAGATGACTCCAGATCGATTCGTCCGACCCGACCTTGCGGTGCACGAACTCTCGATACGCGTTCCTGGCCTCGGGAAGATTCCGATGGAAGTGGTGAACGATCGAGTCGGAGAGCCACCACGGCGCGCGCTCGAGCCCCGCGCTCGCCCGGTAGCTCGACCAGCGGTAGTCCTCGGGACGCTCGACCATCCCGGCCCGGACCGGATTGAGGACGACGTAGCGCGCCGCCTCGAGCATCCAGGTTGCCTCGTCGACCAGATGCGCCTTGAACCGACCCTGAAAGAGATGCCCGCATCGATCGTGCTTCCGGTTCGAGTCCTGCGCGTAGCGCTGGTTGAGCCGCTGCATCCCGCGCGAGAGCGTCGGCTCGGGCGTCGTGAGAAGGATGTGGTAGTGGTTGCCCATGAGAACCCAGGCGTGGATGCGCCAGTTGAAGAGCGCGACGACGCCGGCGAGGATGCCGAGAAACGACTCGCGGTCGTCATCATCGTGGAAGATCATCTCGCGGTTGTTGCCGCGCGATGTCACATGCCACAGAGCGCCACGCTGTTCGAGTCTGAGCGGTCGGGCCATGGAGAAACCATCCCTCGGTGAAAGGAAAAAGTCCAACCGTTGACGAGAGTGGTTGCTTTTCTCCCTCGGAATGGAAACTTTCGTGACATCTCTCCACGAGGAGTAGAATGCGCTTGAGCCTGAAAATGCGTGTCGAACCGAAAAACGAAGGTGTGGCCCTTACCGGGCCCTTACCGGGCCTTACCGGGCGAAAATGCGTGTCGAACCGAAAAACGAAGGTGTGGCCCTTACCGGGCGAACCGAAAAACGAAGGTGTGGCCCTTACCGGGCGCTTACCGGGCCCCTCATGATTCATTGAAGCACATCATTCATAATAAGTCAGGGTATTTATGCAACACTACACTAGCGGACACGAACCGCTGACCCCACATCGAGGCGGTGGCATCCGCAGACTACCGATCAAGACTACACGAGTAAGAGGCGGCTGCCGCGGCACGCTCGGCACCGCCTCTCCGAATCTTTCCTGCTATTGAGGTGTAAGTACTGTCACGTGCTGCGTGTCGTTGTTGGTGGCGCTGACAAACGCCCAAAGCCGTAATTCTGGGCCACCCGTGACCTCTAGACGCAGCCGTGCATGACCTTCTAGCTCTGGTACGAGCCAAAGAGGCAGCTGAAATTGCGGCGGCGAATGGGTCGGCGCCAGTGGATCAACTTGAACGGTTCGCAGAATCTCAACGAGGAGTTCATCTACTCTGCCACCTTCGAACACCGCAGGCTCAAGCCCATAGATCTTAATCGTGACCTGTCCTTCCTTACCGGAATCAAAGCCGTAGACGCGTAACATCGATCGAAACTGCGCGGTGTTGGGAATATCTAGGATACTAATCAGCCGGCCCTGGAATAGATCGCCTTCGCGCACGACGGGGATGCTAACGCCCCATGTCTCCAATTCGCGCGAAAGATCCTGCACGCGTAGTTGAAACGAAACATCAGCAGCCCTGGCGCAGTCCACCTCGAGGTAGGGTGTGTAGACGCGAGGAAAGATGGTACTTTCGGCCTTGATGGGATCCGGCGGCTGGCATGGGTTGAATTGGCATGCACCGTGTCCCAAAACACCTACTGGATCAGCGGAATGGTTCGTGATTGCGAGGTGCGTTTGCCAGATAGATCCGTACGCGCCGGGCACGCGGTGCGCAATTATCGGAACCATGGCCAGTTCGCGGCAGACGGTATCGTTCTCGGCCGCGCTGGTCGGAAAGGAATAGACGGCGAGGCCAAGGAAGGCAATCAGCTTCGTAGTAACACGTGCCAACCGGTTCCTGCTACTCATTGGGAGATGCGTAAAGAAGTTTTTTGTTTTCAACGTTCGGATCCTGGTCGAAGTCCGTAGTATAGGAATTGGCAGCCGCATCTCTAAGCTCGGTCCAAATCTCGTCCACCGTCTTTTCTTGGTACGAATATTTCTGAAGAATACGTGCCACTGCGCCGGCCACCATCGGGGCCGCAAACGAGGTACCACTGCTGGGGATTCCCTTGGGCCTAAAGCTCTTATCGTCGAAGCCAGACGCCACCAAGACGTTCCAAGCCGGCGCCCAGATGCTAACCGCTGCTCCATAGTTTGAGCCCTTATTTCGGGTGCAGGTCGTAAATCCCCCCCAGGCATCCCTAGTTGCGTCGCACTGCCATGCCGCGTCTTCATATCCTGCTTTATACATTGTACCGCCCACGGTGATCGTTTTCGCATCAGCGAAGGAGCCACCGTAGCCCATCCGCGAGATTCCATCGTTCGATACGTGCCACTCATCATTTCCAGCGGCGACGACGACTGGAATCTTCGCGAGGATAAGGCTCCGCACTACGTGCTCAATTGCCTTCATACAATTGGTATACCCTCCGCTGCCATCCTCGCACGTATAGCTATCCGAGTCCTCATACAAGTCGTGCAGAACGAAACGCAAACTGATACTTACCACCGCTTTTGTCCGTCTCGACTGCACGTCATCAAGCACCCAGTCGAGTCCTCGAGCGGTTGCCAGCATTGAGACGGTTGTCCTCTGTTTGTCGCCGTCGTCCGGATCACGATAGCATGAAGCTACCTTGACGGGTACAATCGTCACACCGCGAGCGATACCAACTGTGGAACCACCAAGGACTGAGGCGACACCAGTGCCGTGTGTCGCGCCCCAGTTATACGACTCAATGTTGCCGCCGCAGGGATTGTTCGCCGGAGCCGAATCTAGCGGTATCGCAGGTTCTTCATTTGGATCCTCCGGATCATCTGCGATGTCGCCATCC